>BEII01000052.1 GCA_002898935.1 bacterium HR32 | reverse complement strand
CGAAGATGACCGGACGCCGGCCCTGCAGCATGGCCGCACAGAAGATGGCCACCACCCCTGCTTCGCCGTACGGGTCCTGCCGTGGCCCGTACACGTTGGCGTACCGCAGGGCGACCCACCGGATTCCGTACAGCCGTTCGTACGACTTCAGGTGGTGCTCCGCGCACAGCTTGTGCACGCCGTAGGGGCTCAAGGGACGCGTGGGAGCCTCCTCAGAGGCGGGCAGGACCTCGGGCTCCCCGTAGATGGCGCCGCCGGTGCTGGCGAACACCACCTTTCCCACGCCGTAGCGCACGCAGCCCTGCAACACCCGCAGGGTGCCCACGACGTTCACGCGCGCGTCCTCCACGGGGTCGCGGACCGAGGCGGCCACCGAGGCCTGCGCGGCGAGGTGGAACACCGCGTCCGGCTTCTCCTGCTCGAACACCTCCCACAGCGCTTCGCTGGCCACGTCCACGCGGTACAGGGGAACGCCCGGGGCGAGGTACTCGGCCCGGCCCGTGGTCAACGCGTCTACGCACGCCACGGAGTGGCCCGCCCGCCGCAGCGCGTCCACCACGTGGGAGCCCAAGAACCCCGCGCCTCCCGTGACTAGGATCCGCACCGAACACCTCCGCGGAGGAGTTGGACGTCTCCCGCCAGAATACTCCGCCAAGCCCTTCACCCGAACGCGTCCCTGGAGCCTCTGCCGGCCATGAGCGGACATCCGGAACGGGCTCGCGACGCCGAGGCGTACGCCTTGTTCCACCGGGCCCTGGTCCACCGGGACCGCGAGGCGTGGAGTGCGCTGTACGCGCGGTACGAGAACCTCGTGGCCGCGTGGGCACGCCGCCACCCAGGCTTCCTCCGGACTGGAGAGCCCGTGGACTACTTCGTCAACCGGGCTTTCGAGAAGCTGCTGGCCGCGGTGGACGGGGACAAGTTCAGCCGCTTCCCGGACCTCCCGAGCGTGCTGCGCTACCTCAAGATGTGCACCCACAGCGCGGTGCTGGACCTGGTGCGGGCGCGGCAGCGCCAGGCGTTCGAGGACCCCGGCGACGTGCCGCAGACCCACGACCCCGAAGCCGAAGCCCTGGAGCGCCTCCACCGCCAGGAGGTCTGGGACCTCGTGCAGTCCTTGCTGCGCGACGACCGGGAGCGGGTTCTGGTGTACGAGTCCTTCGTGATGGGCTCGACCCCGCAAGAGCTCCGGGAGCGCCGGCCCGACTTGTTCCCCACGGTGCAGGAGGTGTACCTGGCCAAGCGCAACCTGCTGGGCCGCCTGCGGAGGCACCCGAAGGTGCGGGCTCTGTGCGCGGAAGGGTAGCCGGAAAAGCCAGCGGCGGCCACGAGGGCCGCCGCTGGTGGGGGGTGGGGCATCACCCTCGGCCGGGGGAGCCGAGGGGTGGGGTGGACTAGGTTCGGGCTGCCGCGGGCCGCGCCAGGGCAGGCCGACGTGCGGCCTTCCGGCGCTCCCGCTGTGCGCGCAGCTGCTGCATCCGCTCGTAGAGCTCCACGAGCTTCAGCAGCCACGCGTTCTCCGCCAGCGCCCGGCGGTGCGCGTCCAGGCCCTCCCGGGCCAGCCGCTTGGCACCTTCCAGCACCGCGCGGTGCTCCACCCGGTGGGTGGCGTGCACCCGCGGCCGCTGCAGCGCCTGGCGGTGCACAGCCAGGGTACGGCGCTCCCGGTCCAGCAGCCGGAGGTGGTCCGCCCGGAAGGCGACGGTCTCCTTCCGTGCTTCCCACAGAGCTTCGCGGTGCGTACGGACCACGGCGCCCTCCAACGACGTGGCCGGCCGCCCGGCTCCGTCGCTGGGCGCCGGCCAGAGGTCTCGCCAAACGTGAACGCGGCCTCGGTCAGCTCCCTGCCCACCGAGCACCGCGTCCGGGAACATCCTAAACGGATCCCGCTCGGAGATCAACCCCTTTCCGCTAGAAGTCTTCGATGGAATCCCACGGTCCCTCTCTATCCGTACCGCCCAGAAACTCTGCAGGAAGGCCGCGGGCCGCGCAGATCCGTGCGTACACGCGCGCGGAAGGCCGCGCCCACCGCCGCTGCGTGTCCGGGTCCAACCCGAACAGTCCGAACCGAAGGTTCCAGCCGTCCTGCCACTCGAAGTTGTCCACCAGGGACCAGTGGTAGTACCCGAGCACCGGCACCCCGTCGGACAGCGCACGGGCCACCGCGCCCACGTGCTCCACGAGGAAGCGGGGTCGCCACCGGTCTGCGGCGTCTGGCAGGCCGTTCTCCGTCACGAACACCGGCCTGCGGTACCGCGCCCACACCTCCCGGAGCACCCGTACCAACCCTTCGGGGTAGATCTCGCCGTAACCCTGGTCGCTGACCGGAGCGCCCGGTGTGGGGCCGTGCAGGCCGAAGGCGGCGTGCGGCGCCCACGGCGCGAACCGCACGCGGTCGCGCGTGTAGTAGTTGACCCCCACGAAGTCCAGGGTGCCCACGCACTCGGCTACCTGGCCCGGTCCCAGGAGGCCGTGCCAGGCGCCCGTGTGCAGCACGTCCAGCCACATCCAGTTGAACCAGTTGGCGTGCCAGGAGGCCACCCACCGGTCGCCACGGTGCTCTGCCCGGGCGGGGTCCATGGGCCGTAGGTTGTGGGCGATGCCCACACGGGCCGCCGGCTGGACCTCGTGCACCGCGCGGTAGGCGGCCGCGTGCGCCCGCAGCAGGTGGCGAATTGCCCGCACGGCGCGGACGGGGTTGCGCACCCCCGGCGGGTGGCGGCCCTGCAGGTACCCGAGGGCCGCCACCACGTTCGGTTCGTTCACCGTCACCCACAGGTCCACGAGGTCCCCGAACCACTCCGCGCACCGGCGCGCGTGGGATCCGAGCCACGCCACGGTCTTGGGGTTCTCCCATCCGCCTTGCCGCGCCACCCACAGGGGCAGGGTGAAGTGGTGGAGCGTCACCATGGGCTCCAGCCCCCGCTCCCGCAGGCCCTGCAGCATCTGCCGGTACCGACGCACACTCGCCTCGTCCACCCGCCCCGGCTCCGGCTCCAGCCGGCTCCACTCCACGGACAGCCGGTGGGCGTTCAGGCCGAGCTCCGCCATGCGGTCGAAGTCCGCTTCCGCGTTGCGCCACCAGTCGCACGCGCGGCCGGACCGGTGGCCGCTGCGGATGCGGCCCGGGAGCTGCTCGAACGCCCACCAGTCGTTGTTGCGGTTGCAGCCTTCCACCTGGTGGGCACTGGTGGCCGTGCCCCACCGGAACTCCGCGGGAAACCGCTGCGCCACGCCCCTGGGGCTCGTCGGCTACCGGGGCAGCGGCAGGCGGAGGATGCGGTCGTCTGAGGCCGCGGGCCGGCCGCGGCCGTCCCGGTTGCTGGTAAGCACGTACAGGGCTCCGTCCGGGCCCTCGACGACGTCCCGCAGCCGGCCGTACCCCGACAGCACCGTTTCCTGGCGTTCCACGCGGCTCCCGTCCGCGCTCAACACGAAGGCCCGCAGGTGGGCGCCGCGCAGGTTGGCCACCAGCAACCGGCCGCGCCAAGCACCGCGGGTCACGAACTCCGCACCGGAGGGCGCCCACGTGTCGTCCCCACTGCACGCCAGGGCGTCTTCGAACCCAGGCCGGCCTGGCTGGCCGCAGAGCACGTCCGGCCACCCGTAGTTGGCACCCGGCCGGATCCGGTTCACCTCGTCGTGGGCGAACCCGCGCTCGCCCGAAGGCCCATGCTCGGTGGCGTACAGCGCCCGGGTCTGCGGGTGCCACGCCAGGCCCTGGACGTTGCGGTGGCCCAGGGAGTAGACAGGGGAGCCCGGGAAGGGGTTGTCGTCCGGCACTCCGCCGTCCGGGGTCACGCGCAGGATCTTGCCCGCCAGGGACTGTGGGTCCTGTGCCCGGGAGGCCTGCCGCGCGTCGCCCGTGCCCACGTACAGCATCCCGTCCGGCCCGAACCGGATGCGACCGCCGTCGTGGACAAAGGCGCCCGGGATGTCGTCCAGGACGACCCGGTCCCGCACGAGCCGGCCGCCTGCGTCCCGGAACCGCTCCACGCGGTTGCGCAAGCCGTCCCGGTCGTACGTGTAGTACAGGTAGACGTACGGCGACCGCGGGAACTGCGGGTGGAGGGCGATGCCCAGCAGCCCTGCCTCGCCCACGTGGGCCACGGGCAACGTCAGTACCGGCTGCGGTTCCAGCCGGCCTGCCCGCACCACCCGAACCCGGCCAGGCCGCTCCGTCACGAAGGCGCGGCCGTCCGGCGCGAAGGCGATGGCCCACGGCACTTCCAGGTTCCGCACCCACTCCACCGCGTTCGCTGCGGGCTCCGCGCCTTGCGCCAACACGAGGACGACGGCGGCAGCCAGTGCGAGGAAACGCATGCACACCCCCTGAGGGTCCGTTTGAGGTGGTCTTCGACGCGCGCACGGCTCTCCCTGGCTGCGCAGGAACGACCGCGTCGCTCCGCCAACCCTTGCAGGGGAGGTGTGCCATGGCCGACCTCGTCCACCCCAAGCTCATGCCGTACCTGGAGGCGCTGGTCCCGCCCCGCCCCCCGGTGTTGGCGGAGATGGAGGCGCGCGCGGCCCGCACGGGATTCCCCATCGTGGGGCCCGTGGTGGGCCAGCTGTTCTACGTGCTCACCCGCCTGGCGGCCGCCCGAACCGTGTTCGAGATGGGGTCTGGGTTCGGCTACTCCACCGCGTGGTTCGCGCTGGCGGTGCGGGACAACGGCGGCGGGGTGGTCCACCACGTGGTGTGGGACGCGCAGCTGTCCCGGGACGCTCAGGCGTACCTGGAGCGCATGCAGCTCCTACCCTTCGTTCAGTTCCACGTTTCGGAGGCGGTAGCGCAGCTGGCCTCCACCGACGAGTCCTTCGACGTGGTGTTCAACGACATCGAGAAGCGCGGCTACCCCGATTCCCTACCCGTCATCAAGTCCCACCTCCGGCCCGGGGGCCTGTTGCTCGCGGACAACGTGCTCTGGTCGGGGAGGGTGCTGGACCGCCGGGTGCGAGACGAGGCCACCCAGGCGATCCGCACCTTCACCCAGGCCGTGTTCTCCGACCCCGACTTCGCCGCCACGGTGGTGCCGCTGCGGGACGGGGTGCTGGTGGCGTACCGCCGCTAGACCCTGCCGCGTGGGTCGAAACCGGACCCGCGCGCGAGCTCCTGGAAGCGCAGGGCGTCCTCCCACATGCTCACGTTGTTGAACATCACGTACGCGGGCGCGGTACACCGGTCCCGAAGCTCCCGCAGGTCGCCGTCGGTGTACCGGTAGCGGTAGCCGCCGCGCCCGTGCAGCCGGTAGTAGCGGAAGGCGCCGTGGACGCTCTCCGCCACGAACGGGTCGGTGCAGTGCACCAGGTCCAGCTCCTGGCAAAGGCGCTTCACTAGGTCCGCGGGCCACGGCCCCCGGGGCTCCCACGCGAAGGCCAGGCCGGCCCTGGGCGCGGTCCGGAAGAACCGCTGGAGGTTTTCGACGTTCTGGGGTGTGGGCCGGAAGCTCGTGGGGCACTGGAACACGACAACCGAGGCCTCGAGCGCCCGCGCCACCTCCAGGGTCAGGGCCCACGCCTCCTGGACCTCCTCCGTCGGCGCGAAGGAGCCGTACCGGTCTAGCCGGGAGGCAGGGAGGGTCCGGCCCAGCCTGCGGTACGTGGGGCTCGTGGGCGGGTGCGTGATGAGCTGCCAGGCCTTCAGCGTGAACACGAAGTCTTGGGGCACACGGCGGCGCCAGTCCTGCGCGGTCCGCACCTGCGGGGGCCGGTAGAAGGTCTGCTGCACCTCCACGGCGTCCAGGTGCCGCGCGTACTCCTCCAGTTTGCGCGCGAACCCGCAACAGCCCACCCGGAGGCGAGAAGCCATCCCGCTGTGGGTTCCGCCGCTCGCCCGCCGCTTTCCTGCAGGGGAGGCGTCCCCCTCCGCGAAGGGGGGCCGTGTGGGATCGGTCCGGTGGCCTACCACACGGGAAGAGCTGGTGCTGCAGCAGGTGGAGCTCGCGGCGCTACGGCCCCCGCCGTGGCTGTCCCAGCCCGGCTGGGTGGCCGGGGCGTGCTTCGTGTGCGCCCCGCTCGGCCGACAAGGACGGGGGCAGGGGCGTGAGCCTGCCTGGGCGGCAGCCGTGCTGTGGACCCCGGAACGCTCCGAGGCGGTGGTCGTGGACGGACTGCTGACCGCCGCCTACGAACCCGGGCTGCTCGCGCTCCGGGAGGGTCCGATCCTGGAAGCAGCGGTCCGCGCCCTTCCGCGACAGCCGGACGTCCTGCTGGTGAACGCCACAGGCCGCGACCACCCGCGGCGTGCGGGGCTCGCCCTGCATCTCGGCGCAGTGCTCGGCATCCCCACGGTGGGCGTCACCGACCGTCCGCTGGTGGCCCGTGCGGAGCAACCCCCGGACGTGCGCGGCGCACGCACGCCCCTGGTCCTGGGAGGCGAGGTGGTGGGCTACTGCGTGCGGGCGCGGGCCGGGACCCGGCCGGTGTGCGTGCACGCCGCCTGGCGCACGGACCCGCGGACAGCCGCCGAGGTGGTGGCCGCGCTGGTCCGGCGGCACAGGACCCCGGAGCCCCTTCGACTCGCGCGCAAGGCGGCCCGCGAAGCCCGCGCCGAGGCCGCGCGCCGCTGACCCGGACTCCAGCTACGAGGTTGCTCCCACGAGCCTCCGTCCCCAGGCTTCCAACCCGCCTGCCTCGAGGATCTCGAGGACGAAGGCCGGCACGGGCCGGATCTCGAACCGCGCCCCGTCTACCTCCACCCACCCCTCCCGAGGCTCCACGCGCACGCGCGAGCCCATGCGCGCCGCGGTCACGGCGGCAGGGCTCTGCACCGCCAGCAGGCCCAAGTTGATGCAGTTCCGGTAGAAGATGCGGGCGAAGCTCTTGCCCACCAGACAGCGCACGCCCCACGCCTTCATGGCCAGCGGCACGTGCTCACGGGAGGACCCCGCGCCGAAGTTGTCGCCCACCACCAGCACCGCGTCCGGGCCCAGGTGCTGCCGCAGCTCCGGGTCGAGCCCTTCGAACAGGTAGTGCTTCATGCGCTGTGGGTCCACCACGCTGAGGTACGGGCCCGGGTACAGCACGTCGGTGTCCACGTTGTCCTGCGGGATGACCACCGCCCGGCCTACGATCAAGGCCCTCCTCCTCCCACCACGTCCGCCGGGTGCACCAGCTCGCCCGCCACCGCGGCCGCGGCGGCCACCCACGCGTTGGCCAGGTAGACGCCGGCCTCCGGGGAGCCCATGCGACCCCGGAAGTTTCGGTTGGTGGTGGTGACCGCCACCTCGCCCGCGGCCAGCACGCCCATGTGGCCGCCGAAGCACGCGCCGCAGGTAGGCGGGGCCACCACGGCCCCCGCCTCCAGGAACGTGGCGATCAACCCCTCCTCCATGGCCTGGCGGTAGATCCCGTAGGTGGCGGGCACCACGATGGCGCGGCACCGCGGGTGCACGCGCCGGCCGCGCAGCACCTCCGCGGCCTGTCGCAGGTCCGTGAGGGTCCCGTTGGAGCAGTTGCCGACGTACACCTGGTCCACCCGCTGCCCGCGCACCTCGGCCACCGGCCGGACGTTGCCGGGTGAGTCCGGACACGCCACGAGGGGTGGAAGTCCGCTCAGGTCCACGCGGACCGTGCGCGCGAAGGAGGCGTCTGGGTCGGACCGCTCCGCCTTCCACGGGCTCCGGGCGCGTCCCTGCAGGTACTGGGCGGTCACCTCGTCCGCGGGGAACAGCCCGGTCTCCGCGCCAGCCTCCACCGCCATGTTCGCCACCGCCAGCCGCTCGTCCACGGAGAGACCCGACACAGCGGGTCCCGTGAACTCCAGCACGTGGCCGTTGCCGCCCGCCACCCCGATCTGCGCCAGCACCGCCAGGATCAGGTCCTTGCCCGTCACGAACCGCTCCCGGCTGCCGACGAACTCCACCCGGACGGTGGCCGGGACCGCCTGCCAGAACCAGCCGAAGGCGAGGCAGAAGGCGATGTCCGTGGACCCCAAGCCTGTCCCGAAGGCGCCCAGGGCTCCGTAGGTGCACGTGTGGGAGTCGCCACCCGCGATCACCGCCCCGGGCGTGACCCACCCTTCTTCGCACAGCAGCGTGTGCTCGATCCCGCCCCTGCCCTGGCCGT
>BEII01000051.1 GCA_002898935.1 bacterium HR32 | reverse complement strand
CCGGACCCAGCGGGTGGCGTAGTACACGCCCCGGTCCACCCGCTTCATCATGCTGGCGATCACGAACCCGGGGTTGATCCAGTCCTGGTTGGCGTCCACGCCGATCCAGAAGGGCGGGCCCATGCGCAGGTTCTGCTGGCGGGCGATCTCCTGGACCGCCTGGTTGATCCCCAACCCCAAGGGCCCTGCGATGTTGTACACCGCTACCGCGTTGCGCGCGTACATGGCCTTCGCGGCCGCGTAGCCCTTGGGGATGTCGCTGAAGGTACCCGTGTACGTCCACAGGACGAAGTCCCGGCGGTAGGTGAAGGCCTTGTCCGGCCGGTTCTTCGCCAGCCACTGGGTGGCCCAGCGGGCGCCCCACTTGTACCCGACCTCGAACTTCCACAGCACGGGGATTTCGATGCCGAACACGCCCCCGATGTGCGGCTTCGCGTACTGTGCGGCCAGCAGGGCCCCCAGGGCGCCCACCAGGGCGCTGCCCTTGTGTTCCTCGTAGACGATGTCCATCAGGTTCGGCAGCGGGTACTGCGCCGCGTGCTTGTCGCGCACGATGGACTGGGCGAAGGTGTCGATGCCGACGAAGTTCTTGTTGGGGAACCGTCGCGCCACCTCCGCCAGGGCATCGCTGAGGAGGAATCCCACGCCGACGATGAGCTGCACGTCCGGGTCTCGGGCCGCCCGGGTGAGATTGGGGACGTAGTCGGCCTCCACCTTGCTCACCAGCTCCACCATGGTGACGCCGAAGTCGCGCTCCGCGTCGTCCCCGCCCTTGAACGCCATGTCGTTGAAGCTGAGGTCTCCGCGACCGCCCACGTCCGAGACCACCGCGATCTTGAACGCGCGGGGCGCCGCCTGCACCCAGGTCCCCTGGGCCGCGAGCCCGGCCGCGAGTGCCAACGCCAGCACGAGTGCTGTCCTCGACCGCATCGTCCGCCTCCGGCTCCCTTGGTACCGGCCCCCGCGGGCCGGCCACCGTTGGTGTACGGCGCCCGGCCACCGGACTCCTGCGCAGCGGAGGAGGGAAGTGCCGGCCGGCAGGGAATCGCGCAGGTGGAGGCGCGCGTGAGACCTTCGGTCCTGTTGGTGGGTGCTGCAAACCTGGACGTGGTGGCCCAGGCAGACCGCCCCCAACCAGGTCAGAGCACGCCCGGCCGGGTTCGGTTCGGCCCGGGCGGGGCTGCCCGCAACGTGGCCGAGAACCTGGCGCGGCTCGGCGCGCGGACCTCGCTCGTGTGCGCCGCGGGGACAGACGTCCTCTCCGACCTGGTGGTGCGCGCGACCGAACAGGCGGGTGTACGGGTGTACGCGCGACGCGAGGCCGCGCGCCCGGACGTGTACGTGGCCTTGACCTCGGCCGGGGAGCGGCTGTGGGCGGTCTCGGACCTGTCCGCGTGTGAGGGCCTGCGGCCAGAGGACGTCGTGGGGTTCGCGCGGGAGTGCGGCCCACTGGACGCGGTGGTGGCGGACGCCAACCTGTCCGGGGCCACCCTGGCGGCTGCGGCGGCCCTCGCGCCCCGTCTCGGGCTGCTCGCGGTTTCCGCGGCCAAGGCAGCGCGCCTGCGACCGCACCTGCGGGGCGCGTGGCTGCTCGTGTGCAGCGCGGCGGAGGCGGAAGTCCTCGTCGGCGCTCCGGTGGACGGGCCAAAAGCCGCCCTGGACGCCGCCCGGCGGACGATCCAGGAGGGCTGCGGGACGGTGGTCATCACCCTGGGGCCGCAGGGGCTCGTGTGGGCCGGGCAACAGACGTTGTACCTGCCAGCCCCGTCCGTGGCCGCGGCGGACCCCACGGGGGCCGGTGACGCGGTCGCCGCCTGCGCGGTGTACGGCCTCCTGCGCGGAACCCCGCCGGAGGAGCTCGCGCGGCTGTGCGTGTGGGCAGGCGCCCTCACCGTCGGGGTCGAAGGGAGCACGTGCACGGAACTGTCTTGGGAGGTGCTGCGTGCCAGGGCGGCTTCCTGCTAGAAACCCGTCCGAAAGGACGATCAGCGGACCGGGGTGGTCCAGCGCGTTTCACGTGGAACCCGAACTCGCCGACGCCCTTTCCTCCGGAAGGCCCGTGGTCTTTTTGGAGACCGCCGTGGTCTCCCACGGCCTTCCAGACCCGCACGCCCTGGAGGTCGCGGCCGCGCTGCAGGCGGAGGTGCGCGAGGGGTGCGCCCTCCCGGCCGCGGTAGCCGTGCTGGACGGAAAGGTGGTGGTGGGTGCTTCCACAGAGCAGCTCGCGCGGCTGCGCCGCCCGGAGGTTTGGAAGGTCGCCTCCCGGGACCTCTCCGTGGCCGTGGCGTACGGGGTCACGGGCGGGCTCACAGTGTCCGCGACCGTGGCCGTGGCTGACGTCCTGGGCGCCGCCGTGGTGGCCACCGGCGGGGTCGGAGGGGTGCACCTGGGCGCGCAGCAGACGTGGGACGTCTCGAGCGATCTGCGCGCCCTGGCCGAACACCCCGTGGCCGTGGTGTGTTCCGGCGCCAAGGCGGTCTGCGACCCGTCGCTCACCCTGGAGGCCCTGGACACGCTGGGCGTGACCGTGTTGAGCTACGGGACGGACTGGTTCCCATACTTCTACGCTGCGAGCTGTGGCCTTCGGGCACCCCGGCGTGTGGACTCTCCGCAGGAGGTGGCGCGCGTGCTCCAGGCCAAGCGTGCCCTGGGCCAGCGGTCCGGCCTGCTGGTCGCAAACCCGGTCCCGTCGGACGCGGGCCTACCCCTGGAGGACGTCACCGCCGCGGTACGGCTCGCCACGGCCCGCGCGGCAGAGGAGGGCGTGCGTGGCCCGGACCTCACCCCCTACCTCCTGTCGGCTTTCTCGGAACTCACCGGAGGACGGGCCCTGCGCGCGAACACAGCACTCCTGCGCGCCAACGCCCGCCTCGCGGCCCAGGTGGCGGTCGCGCTCGCGGAACTCCCGTCGGGCTAGGTCTTAGGAGCGTGTCCGACAAACGTTCCTGCAGAGGGGGACTGGGGGCGGTCTAGCGGCGGAACAGGGCGGCGCGGAGGAGGCCGAGCTGGGCCAGGAGGGCGGTGACCAGGATCCCCTTCAGCCAGGCGAGCCACCGGCTGAAATTCTGGTCCAGGGCGTCGATGCGGGCGCTGAGGCGCCGGTCCAGTTGGAGGACCTGCTGGATGTCGTCCCGGATCTGGGCGTAGCCGCGGGAGTGTTCCTCGACCTTGCCCTCCAGGTACGCGACCCGCTCTTCGAGGCTCGCGGGTGCCATTCCGACCTCCTCGGCGCAGAGGCTACCACGTTGAGGTGGGAGGGGTCGCGGAGTCCTGCGGGGCAGCCGTGCGCGGGGCCGAGACTCCCCGGGCCGTGGTGGTCGTCCAGGCAGGGGCAGCGGATCAGGCTGCAGGAGGCGTGGCCGCGCCGCCCAAGGAGCATGTCCGGGGAACGCTTGCGAACAGGGAGACCAGCGCCTACCGCCCCTGCGGGGCGCCCAGCAGGCGGTCGAGTTCCTCGAGGCTGACCAGGACCTCCCGCGGGTTGCTGCCCTGTGGCGGCCCGACGATGCCCTTGGCCTCCAGCTGGTCCACCAGCCGCGCGGCTCGCACGTACCCGATCTTCATCTTCCGCTGCAGCAGCGACACCGACCCGTAGCCGGCCTGGACGACGATGCGCGCCGCCTGGCCCAGCAGCTCGTCCTCGTCCGCCTCGCCTTCCTCTGCGGGCTGCGCCTGCAGCAGGGTGGCGTCGTAGGCGGGGCGTCCCTGGTCCTTCCAGAAGTCTACGATCCGGCCGATCTCCGCGTCCGAAACGTACGCGCCCTGCACGCGGGTGGGCCGGCTGGCGCCGATGGGCAGGTACAGCATGTCGCCGCGTCCCAGGAGCTTCTCGGCTCCCGGCGCGTCCAGGATGGTCCGCGAGTCCACCATGCTGGAGGTGGCGAAGGCGATCCTGGAGGGGATGTTGGCTTTGATCAGTCCCGTGATGACGTCCACGGACGGCCTCTGGGTCGCCACCACCAGGTGGATGCCCGTGGCGCGGGCCATCTGCGCCAGGCGCACGATGCTGTCCTCGAACTCCGCGGGCGCCACCATCATCAGGTCCGCCAGCTCGTCCACCACGATCACCACGTAGGGAAGCGAACCGTCGGGGTTTTCGCCCAGCTTGTCGCCCGCCACCGCGCCCACCGCCCGCTGCCGTTCCTCGGGTGGGAGGGCGTTGAAGGCTTGCACGTTGCGCACCGTGGCGTGGGCGAACAGCTCGTAGCGCCGCTCCATGCCTTGGATGACCTTCCGCAGCTTCGCGGCAGCCTCCTTGGGGTTCTTCACCACGGGCACGAGGAGGTGCGGGACCTCTTCGTAGTGGCTCAGCTCCACCCGCTTCGGGTCGATCATCAGGAACCGGACCGCCTCCGGGGTGGCCCGCATGAGCACGCTGCAGACCAGGGTGTTGAGGGCCACGCTCTTGCCGGAGCCCGTGGCGCCCGCGATCAGCAGGTGCGGCATCTCCACCAGGTTCGCCACCACGGGGTAACCTGCGATATCCTTCCCGAGGGCCACCAGCAAGGGGTCCGGCCGCTGGAACGCGGGGCTCTCCAGGATCTCCCGCAGCGTCACCAGCGCGGCCTTCTCGTTCGGCAGCTCGATCCCCACCGCGGACTTGCCTGGGATGGGCGCCTCGATGCGCACGGAGGACGCGGCCAGGGCGAGGGCGATGTCGTTCGCCAGGCTCGTGATCCTCTGCACCTTCACCCCCGGCGCGGGCTGCAGCTCGTACCGGGTCACCACCGGCCCCAGCTCCCAGCCCACGCACCGCGCCTCCACGCCGAACGACTTCAACGTGGCCTCCAGGCTGCGGGCCACCTCCTGCGGGTCCAGACGGGTGCGGCTCCGAGCGGGCTGGGCGGGCTCCAGCAGCGAGATCGGAGGGAGCCGCCAGGCACCTGGCGCCTGGGAGGCCGGCAGGTCCAGCGGGAGAGGCTCCTGCTGAACACGGGGCGGCCGGCGCTTCGGCCTCGCGGGCTCGGGCGGTTCTTCCGCCACCTGAGCTTGCGGCTCTGCCGACGGGCTCTGCAGCACGAAGGGCGGAGCGGGCACCTCCTCGGGCTCCTGCGGCCGTTCCGCCCGCTCCCGCAGGCGCTCCCGGATTCCGACAGCGAAGCCCACCGCCGCCACCCAGGCTGCGGACACAGCCCGCCGCGCTCCTCGCGCCGCGCGCGCCGCGGCCCGGCCCGCAAACACCCCCGCCAGCAGCGTCCCCCTCGCGACCGCCTCCAGGGCGGCCAGTACGCTCCACCGGGACATGAGGAAGACTCCGAGCCCCGCGACCAGCAGGGCGCCCACGAACAGACCCGCCTCGCCACCCAGCCGGCGCCACGCCCACGCCTGCACCGCGCCCACCAGCCCCCCACCCTGCCCTGCCAGCGCGCGCTCCCACTCGCGGCCGGCCGGCACCGCTGTGTGCGCCAGCGCGAGGGAAGACGCGACCAGCAGCAACAGGCCCCCGAGCCTGCGGGTGAGGCGAGGCTTCTCCACGGCCAGCAGCACGAGGGCGGCGAGGGCAAGGAGCGCGGGTGCGACCCACGCCTGGGCGCCGAACAGCGTCTGCTCCCACGCGCGTACGTACCGGGGTACGATACCGGCCGCCCCCGGCAGCAGGCTCGCGGCTCCCACCGCGGCTCCGGCCAGGCAAAGGGCACCTACGGCCCGGAGCACCCGTCGGCTCCTGTCCTTCGCGCCCCGCGGGCCCGGCCGCGCCCGCGCCCTAGTCCGGCGGGCGAGCGCCCTGGGCCTCACGGGACCCCCTTCCAAACGCTGAGCCCGAACACCGCCGCGCCCACGACCCAGCAGTAGTACGCGAACGCGCGGAGTTGCCCGCGCCGGACGAACGCCACGAGCCACAGGATGGCGGCGACGCCCGAGGCCAGCGCGGTCACGAACGCCAAGGCCAGGTTGCCCGGACCGTAGCCGTGGGCCGCGGCTCCTCCCCACTCCGTGGCCAGGGAGTAGCCGGCAGCGCCGAGGATGGCCGGCACGGACGCAAGGAAGGAGTACCGCGCCGCCTCTTCTCTGGAAAGGCCGCGCCAGAGGCCGGCGGCGATGGTGATCCCGGAGCGGGAGATCCCGGGCACGATGGCCACCGCCTGCGCCACGCCGATCCAGCCGGCGTCAGCCCACGTCATGGCGTCGAGGCTACGGCCCTCCCGCTCTCGGGCCCACCACAGGACGAAACCGGTGAGCACGAGCTGCAAAGCGGTGGCCCGGACGGAGGCGAACATGGCTTCAAGCGGCTCGCGGAACGCAAAGCCGAGAGCACCCGTCACGACCGTGGTCCACAGGAGCAGCCAAACCGCCCGGCCCGGGCCGGCCGCGGTGCGAGGCGCACGGGCCCAAGCGGCGAACATGCTCACGAGGTCGCGGCCGTACAGGACCAACACCGCGGCCACGGTACCCACGTGCACCACCGCCTCCAGGAGCACCCCGACCCGCTGCACTCCGAGCAGAGCCTCTGCGAACACGAGGTGGGCCGAGCTGCTGACGGGCAGGAACTCCGTGAGGCCCTGGACGATCCCCAGGAGGGCGAACTGCCAGCTCTGCGGCATCGGCTGCTCCGTCGCCTGCTGCGTCTATCCAGCGTACGTTCGGCGCCTGGAGTTCCTCCTCCTGCGCGGCCTACACCTCCACCAGCAGGGGTAGGACCATGGGCTGTCGGCCGGTCCGGTCGTACACGAAGCGCGACACCTGCTCGCGGATCTCGGAGCGCACGGCACCGAACTCCGTCTGCCCCTGCTTGCGGCAGCGGTCCACCGCCTGCCGGGCCTGTTCCTTGACGGCTTCGATCAGCTCCTCCGAGCCCCGCTGGTAGACGAAGCCCCGGGAGATCACCTCCGGACCCTGCACCCACCGCCCCGTCTGGCGGTCCAGGGCCACGAGCACGATGAGCACCCCGTCCCGGGCCAGGTGCTGCCGGTCGCGCAACACCACGGCCCCGACATCGCCCACGCCGAGCCCGTCCACCAGCACGTTGCCCACCTCTTCGTGGCCGGCCACGCGGCCCTCACCATTTCGGAACTCGAACACCGAGCCGTTCTCGCCCACCAGCACCCGATCCGTCGGTACGCCCACGCTGTGCGCCAGCCGGGCGTTCAGCACGAGGTGGCGGTACTCGCCGTGGACCGGGACCACGTACCGGGGCCGCAGGAGGTGGATCATCAGCCGCAGCTCCTCCTGGGAGCCGTGTCCGGAAACGTGCGCGCCGGAGGTCGGGCCGTATACCACCTCCGCGCCGTGCTTGAACAGGTGGTTGATCGTGCGGGCCACCATGCCCTCGTTGCCGGGGATGGGCGACGCGCTGAACACCACGGTGTCGCCCTTCTTCAGGCGCACCTGCTTGTGCGATCCCGTGGAAATCCGGGTCAGCGCGGACAGGGGTTCCCCCTGCGAGCCCGTCACGAGCAGCAGCACCTTGCGGTCCGCGAGGCGGCTCGCCTCCTCCACGGAGACGTACGCGCCCCTGGGAATCTTCAGGTAGCCGAGCTCGGAGGCCGCCCGGATCACCTCCACCATGCTCCGGCCCACGGCGGCCACCCGACGCCCCGTCCGGACCGCGGCGTCGAAGGCCTGCTGGATCCGGTGGACGTTGCTGGCGAAGGTGGTCAGGAGCACCCGACCCGGGGCGTGGGAGAACAGCTCGACGAACCGGTCCCCCACCACCCGCTCGGACGGCGTGATCCCCGGCCGCTCCACGTTGGTGCTGTCCAGCAGGAGCGCCAGGACCCCCTCTTCCCCCAGCTCTGCCAGCCGCGCCACGTCCGTGGGGCGGCCGTCCACCGGCGTCTGGTCGAACTTGAAGTCTCCGCTCACCACCACCGTCCCGGCGGGCGTGCGCACGGCCACGCTGCAGCTATCGGGGACGCTGTGCGCCACCCGTACCCACTCCGCCTCGAACGGCCCCAGCCGCACCCGCTGGCGCGGCTTCACCGCGTGCAGGTCGCCGTCGCGGACCTTGTTGCGGACCAAGCCCACGGTGAGGGGCGTCCCGTACACGGGTACCCGGAACTCCCGCAGGAGGAACGAAAGGCTGCCCACATGGTCCTCGTGCCCGTGGGTGAGGAACACTCCGAGGAGCCGCCGGCCCGACCGCCTG
>BEII01000050.1 GCA_002898935.1 bacterium HR32 | reverse complement strand
ATGCTGGTGGCGCTGCGGGGGGCCGTTCGGTCCGGACAGCTCCGTTGCCGGGTGCTGTTTGCGGCACTGGTGGACGAGGAGGTGGGGTTCGCGGGCTCCAGGGCTCTGGCCGCGTCAGGGTTGCACCTAGACGGCGCGGTGTTCGGGGAGCCCACGGACCTGCGCCTGGTGACCGCGCACAAGGGCGTGGTGCGCTTCTACGTGCGGACCACCGGCCGCGCCGCCCACAGCGCGACCCCGCACCTGGGCGTGAACGCCATCGAGGGGATGGCCCGGATCCTCCCGCTGCTTTCCCAGGTGCCTGAACCCCGGCCTCACCACCCCGTGCTGGGCGCTCCCACGGTGTGCGTGACCGAGATCCACGGCGGCACAGGGCGCAACACCGTTCCCGAACGATGTTAGGTGCACGTGGACCGCAGGCTCCTCCCGCAGGAGGACGGGCAGGCCGTGTGGAGGTCCCTGCGGGAGCTCGTGCTTTCGAGCCAGGAGGCGGCGAGTTTCCCAGGCGCCGTGGAGTTCGAGCCCCCTTACCTGCTGGCGCCGGGGATGGAGACCCCACAGGAGGCCTGGGTCGTCCGGGCGCTGGCGCAAGCGGTGCGTGCCGTCGTGGGAGAGGTGGAACACGTCGGGGCGCCGTACGCCACCGACGCCGGCCACGTGGCACGGGCAGGGGTTCCGTGCGTGGTGTTCGGGCCGGGTTCCGCCGCCGAGGCGCACACCGCCTCGGAGTCGGTGCCTCTGGATCAGGTGGAGGCCGCGACGCGGATCCTCTATGAGCTGCTCACGGGGTGCATCCGGTCCCCCTAGGACCTGGAGCCCGAGCTCCGAATTTGCCAGAGGAGCCAGGCTACGTATCCGTAGGTCGCCCAGATGCCGCCCAGGACCAAGGCGAGTAGCGCCACCAACTCCGGCACGGGACGCGGGCTGATGAAGCCGGGCTGCGGGCTCAGGGTCCCGAGCACGTCGCGGCCCGGTCGGACCCGAGGGCTTTCCGGCGCCCGTGCCCCCACGCTCAGGATCGCACCCACGCCCTCCACGTCCCCGCTTTCAGCCCGGATCTCCGTGGCCCGGGTCCCAGCGGGAAGGCGGGTCCGCGCCCGACCGCTGGCATCCGTCCTCCGCTCCTCCAGGGTGAGCCACCCGAAGGCCGTGCGGAGCTTGAACACCACCGAGGCCTCGGGGACCGGCGCGCCCTCTGCGTCGGTTACCCGGGCCGTAATCCACTGCGCGCCGTCGGGGCCGGCCGCCAGCCTCAGCGTGACCCGAGCCGGCTCGCCCGCCCACGCGGGCAGAGCGAACAGCAGGACCCCCAGGGCGCCGAGGCAGAAGCGCCGCAGCCCGGTGCTCGCGCGGCCGGACCTAGACCGCCGCAACACCGACGATCCCCTCCTGGACCGCAGCCTCGCGGGATTCGGGCGCCTCCCGCGTCTCCCAGATGGGCACGATGGGGAACAGCTTGCTGAACCCGATGTAGATGAGCAGGAAGCCCGCCAGCGCGCCGGCGGTGATCGACCACTCCACCCAGGTGGGCTGGTAGACGGCCCATCCGGCGGGTGCACGCTGGATGGGCAGGAAAGGATTCAGCAGCGTCGGGACGACGATCAGGTAGCGCTTGAGCCATGCACCGACGTTCACCAGAAGCGACGCCACCACGGCGGCCGTAATCGGCCGGGCATGGAGGACAGGAAGAAAGGCGAGGAAGAGCCAGACGGCCAGCGCGGGCAGCACCCAGGGAGGGATCCACTCGTTCAGGTTCAGGCCTGCCATCGTGAGGCTGGGGCTGGCGGCGGGAAGCACCACGCTGGCGACCGCGTACGTGGCAGCGGCCGCGAGCGCGGGCCGGGGCCGCAACAACGGGACGCGGTGCAGCCGGGGCACCCAGGCGATGCGCGGCAGGGTGAGCAGGAGCAGTGGGAGCAGGATCCCCGTCAGCTGGGTAAACCAGAACAGCCGCGCGAAGGGTCCGCTGAAGACCGCGGCCAGGTACCCGCGCTCCGCGGTCGCCATCTTGTAGGCAGGCGTCAGGTACTCCGCGAAGGTGAAGTAGCCGTACGCGAGCCCGAGCGCAATGAGCAGGTAGCCCATGCGCCGGAAGTGCGCCTCGGTGATGTAGTCCTCCAGGCGGTAGGCCCACCGGAAGGCGGCCATGGCCGTGATGACTGCGGCTGCCCCGCTGAACAGGGCGCCGGAGACGAAGTAGGGGCCGAAGATGGTGCTGTTCCAGCCGGCGCGCAGGGTCATGCCGAAGATCCAGGAGACCACGGTGTGGACGGACACCGCGATGGGGATGATGATCACGGCCATCACCCTCACGATGAGCTCGAGCCGGTGCCGCTGGGCGGGGGTGTCCTGCCAGCCGAGGCTGAGCAGGGTGTACAGCCGCCGCCGCCAGGCCGGGCCTCCCGCGTAGCGGTCGCGCAGGAGCGCGAGGTCGGGGATCATGGGCACGTAGAGGAACAGGGTGCTGCCCGTGAGGTAGGTGGTGATGGACAGGACGTCCCAGAGGATCGGGGACTGCAAACGCCCGTACCGGACGAGGTTCAGCAGCCGGTCAGGGCGTCCCATGTCCACCAGCGGCATCAGGCCTCCCATCAGGAGGGAGGCGAAGGTGATGGCTTCCGCCATGCGCGTGATAGGCCTCCGCCACTCCGCGCCCGTCAGGCGCAGGATGGCGGACATGAGAGCGCCCACGTGGCTCACGCCGATGAAGAAGACGAAGTTGGCGATGTAGACGCCCCACAGGACGTGGTCGCGCAGGCCGGTGACGCCAAGCCCGTGGCGCAGCTGCGTGGCGTACGCCACCAGACCCCACAGGAACACCGCCAGCAACCCCCCGATCAGGGCGTAGGTGCCGGCCCCGCCCGCCGTGAGCGAGGCGAGCAGGCGTTCCTCCCGCTCCGAGAAGCGCGGGGTGGCTTGCCGCGTGCTCATCGCCGCACACCTCCCGCGGTGTCGATCCGCTTCCGCGGAACCGTTGGCACCACAGCTCGTCCGGCTCCCCCGGCCGACTCCGGCTCCTCCGGCGGCGGCGCGGGATACTGCGGCTTGCGCGGTGGGAGGTAGTAGACGCGGGGTTCGGTCCCGAGCTCCTCCAGCAGGCGGTAACCGGCCTGCTCGATCACCAGCGCGGAGAAGCGGACGGTCTCACCCTGCGAGTTGGTCACCGCGTCCTCCTCGCGGTCGCCGAAATAGAGAGCCCCCATGGGACAGGCCGCCACACACGCGGGAAGCTTCCCTTCCTTGATCAGGGCGGGGCAGAAGATGCACTTCTCCGTCGTGCCCCTGAAATGCACGCGGTTCCACTCGGGGTCGTAGGGCTCGCCGGTCCGTTCGGGAGTGGCGGCCGGCTCGACCCAGTTGAACCCCCGCGCCTGGTACGGGCACGCCGCAATGCAGTAGCGACAGCCGATGCACCGGCTGGTGTCCTGCATGACAATACCGTCCTCACGCTTCCAGGTGGCGCTCACCGGGCAGACCTTCACGCACGGGGGGTTGTCGCACTGCATGCACGGGCGCGGGAGCCAGTAGGCGAGGCTGGTCGATTCGTCCCGCATCTCGTAGACCCGGATCCACTCCTGCCCGGGCGGAACCCGGTGCATGGCGGTGCAGGCGCGAGTGCACTCCCGGCATCCGTCACACTTGGCCAGGTCCACGACCATGACCCAACGACGCGACGGGCCCGCCGGGCCGGCACGGGGGGCGGGCAGGGGCACCTCCGCGGCAAACCCCTCCCGGGGGCGGCGCGTCCGGGACGCTGGGACACCCACCGCCGCCGCCGCGGCCATCCCCGCAGCGACCTTGAGGAACGAGCGTCGCGAGATCCTCACAGGCGTCCGTTGCCCAGGACCACGAACTGACCGATCTGGCTGCCGTGATCGGCGCCGCAGCCGGTGAGGGCGCAGCCGAAGTGGTACACGCCGGGCCGCGTGGCCCGGAAGCGGACGGTGGCGGTCTGGCCGGGCGGGACGCTGGGGATCGCGATGTTGAACGCGCCCAGCTCGAAGCCGTGGGTACTGTTTGGGTCCGCGTTGTGCACCCGCAGGATCACCGTGTCGCCCGCGTTGACCACCAGGGTCGGGGGCATCCAGTGGTGGACCTGGCGATCCCCGAACTCAAAGGTGTGCAGGTAGAGGTCGAACTGGCGGACCTCCGGCACGACCGGCGGTGCAGCGGAGGTGGGAACGCGGTACCCCTGATCCACCAGGTAGAAGGCCGTGGCGGTCGCCAGGACCGCCACGAACGCCGCACCGGCTGCCACCGCTCTCTGGCCCATGGGCCCCACCTCCGTTACTTCACTACGAGCGTCCCCTTCATCCCGGCCTGGTAGTGGTCCACGGGATCCTTGATCAGGCAGGCCATCTCAAACGTCCCGTTCTTCTTGGGCGTGAACTTTACTTCTGCCGACTTGCCGGGGGCCAGTTCGATCTCGATTAGCTCCCTGGCCCCCACTTCCAGGCCGCCGCCCTCCACTTTGACCTCGAGATCCTTGAAGTAGCTGTTGTCCTCCGCCCACTCGTGGAGGGCCTCCCGCGAGGTGCCGGGCTTCGGGCGCGCGTACACCATGAACTCGTGCTTCAGCTTGCCGCGGTTGACGAGGACGATCTCCACCGGCACGCCGGCCTGAAGTGTGACCTGTGCGGGACGGAAGAACATGCGTGAGCCGTCTTCACCCATGGTGACCGTGACTTTCTGATTGGCGGCGGGTAACGCCGGGCCCACCATCGCAACCAGAACGAGCAACGCTGTGGTCAGCCAGAAACGGCCCCTCACGGCGGATCACCTCCCTTGCCTTGGGTACCCGGCCTTCTCAGCCGGCCCGTCTCAACCGTAGAGGCGACACCTCGCCGCCCACAACGCCCGAACCGGCGAGATGCTGAGCCCTCCAGGCGGGGGTCAGCCTACCCGTTCGGGTAGGCCGGGAGCAGGGACCGTCCGCTTCCGGGGAGGGGTCAGGAAGGCTCGGAACCCGGTGGCTCCGGTGGGAGCCACCCGCGCCGTGCCGCGTACGCCACCACCTCGGCGCGGTTCCGCAGGTGCAGCTTGGCCAGGATGTTCTTCAAATGGTATTTGACCGTGTTCTCCGAGATCCGGAGCAGGGCGGCGATTTCGCGGTTGGACGCTCCCTGGCTAACGCACCGCAGGACGTCCCACTCGCGGTCGGTGAGGGACTCTTGCGCCCCGGAGCGGGCCGGGCCGCCCCGGTCTCGGGCGAACTCCTCCAGAATCCGACCCGCGAGCCGGCGGGTAATGGGGGCTTCACCGCGCTCGACGCCGCTCAGCAGCTCGAAGAACTCGTCCGCGCGCAGATTCTTGAGGAGGTACCCCTGGGCCCCACTCTTGATGGCCTCGAAGAGCACGCGGTCCTCGTCCGAGACGGTCAGGATCACCACCTTGACGTCGGGCATGCGCGCCTTGATGATCCGTGTGGCCTCCAGGCCGTCCATGCGGGGCATGGTGATGTCCATCAGGATGACGTCGGGTCGGACCTGCCAGGTTCGCTCCACCGCTTCCTGGCCGTCGCTGGCCTCGCCAACGACCTCGATCCCCCTGGCCTCCAGGAGGCTGCGGAGGGCGTCGCGGAACAGGACGTGGTCATCCGCCAGCAGGACCCGCATCCGCGGTCCTCCCAGGGCGGACGGGCAAAAAGACGCTCACCACGGTGCCGCCGCCCTCGCGGCTGGAAATCGTGAAGGATCCTCCGATCGCTTCGGCCCGCTCCCGCATCGTCTGCAGCCCGAACCGCGGCCACATCTCCCGGCCGGAACGGGCGGGATCAAACCCCATTCCGTCGTCGCTTACGGACAGGCGGAGCGCCCCTCCCTGCTGCGTCAGCAGGACCCAGGCCCGGCGAGCCCGGGCGTGCTTCCGGACGTTCGCCAGCGCTTCCTGCACGATCCGGATGAGCTGGAGCTCCACGGTGGGGTCCAGGAAGTACGCGGCGGGGTCCCCCTCGACCACGAAGTGGGTCTCCACCCCGCTGAGTTCGGTGAACCGGGTCACGTAGTCGCGCAGGGCGTCGACCAGGTGGCGGTCCGGCGAGACGGTGGTGCGCAGGCCCAGGATCGCCTCCCGCAGGTCTGCGTAGCTGGCGCGGGCCGAGTCCTCCAGCTGCTCCAGCTGCGCCAGGGCCTCCGGTAGTCTGCCGGCCTCCAACAGGAGTTTCACCGCTTGAGCCTTCGTGTTGACGTAGGCCAGGAGCTGGCCGACGCTGTCGTGAAGTTCTCGGGCGATCCGCTCGCGCTCCTCTACGACGGCCAGCGACCGCACCTGCCCCTGCAATCGAGCGTTCTCCACCGCGATGGCCGCCAGGTTAGCCAGCCCGTTGAGGATCTCGCGGTCCTCTGGGGAGAAGGTCCGGGCAGAAGCCGAGGCCACGCACAGGGCACCCACCGTCCGGCCGCCGATGCGCAAGGGCACGGCCACGTGTGAGGAGCGGAGCAGGGGATCGAGGTTGGTGCAGGTCACGCAGCCCTGCTGGAGGTTCCCGGCCGGCACCGGGAACGTGCTCCCGACGGGGATGGCCCCCGCCGCCGGGCCGGACGCGGCACGTACCACCGCCCGGTCACGCCGCCTGGCGAACAGGCACACGATGGCCACGTCCGTGTGGAGCAGAGACGCGGCGCGGGCCGCAACGGACTGCAGCACCGCGTCGCGGTCCCGCAGGCTGAGGACCTCGGTGCCGACCTCGTAGAGGGCCTGGGAGGCTGCGGCCCTGCGCCGGATCTCCTCCAGGGAGGCGAGGAGTCGGACCCGCATGGTCTCGAAACTCCGGGCCAGCGCCCCGATCTCGTCGCTGCGCTGCACTTCCACCGGGCGCCCCAGGTCGCCGCGCGCGATGCGCTCGGCGTTCTCCTGCAGCACCCGCAGAGGGGCGGCCACCGCGCCGGTGTCGAGCCAGGCGAACAGCAGTGCAGCCGCCAGCACCGCCAGCCCGAAGAGGACGATGCGATCCCGCAGCCGGCGGATCGGTCCGAACGTCTCCTCTTCACTCTGGCCGGCGGCCACGCCCCACGGGACCGTCTTCAAAGGGACAAAGGCCATGGCGTGTCTCTCGACATCCTCCGTCACCCCCACCGCTGACCTCCATGCCTGCAGGTGTCGGATGAAGAACTTCGGGTGTTCCCCCCGGGTGAACAGCTCCTCCCGGTCGGTGCCGATGAGAACCGTCCCCGTGTCGTCGACCACCACGGCGTGTCCCGTAGCCCCGACGGCCAGGCCCTCCACGAACGCCTGCAGGGAGGGATCTGCCAGATTGATCACGCCGACCAGTGCTCCAGCGACGCGGGTCCCAGAGCTGCCCACCGGCACCGCTACGGCGATCGCGGGAAGGCCCCGCACGGTCCGCAGGAGGCTGCTGATCGTCGGTCGCCTCGTGGTGAGCGTCCGGTGGACGAGGGGGAGCAAGTCCTGACGCCGCAACGCCAGGGCGTCGGTGGCGGGTTCCTGGAAGACCGGCTCACCCGCCGCGTCGACCAGGATGACCGCGCCGTTGAACACCGTCGACGCCGGGGTGAGGGCGGCGATGATCGGGCGCATCTCCTCGAGACGGCCGCGGGCCCATGCGGCAGCGACGAGGGGAGCTAAGGCCAGCAGGTGGTCCCGGCTGCGGCTCAGCCACCGCTCGAGGTGCTCCGCGGCAGCCCGCGTGGCGGCCAGCCGCTCGGCCAGCACGCGCTCGGTGGCCGCGCGGAGCATTCCCACGCCCATGATCCCCAACGGTGCGGTGGCCACCAGCATCCCGATGGCCGCCAGTACCATGATCCGTCGGCGCAGACTCACAGCATCCCGCGGGCCGCAGTCATCGGAGTGCGTGCGCCCCGCTCTTTAAGTACGGCACCGCCACACCCGCGTACGATCGGGCCGAGGACCGATGCGGCGATCGGGCGGCGTCCGATGCCCGAGGCGCCGTGTGGGCTGGAGTTGATCCCCAGGTGTCGGGCAGGGTCCTCGGAGGGGTGCCCGTGGCGGCTTGAGCCGGGGCGAGAGCAGGGGAGCTTGACTCCGTTTTCGAACACATGTACGCTATAGCTGGACTCGGGGCGCTGCCCGCCACGCCACCCCAAACGCACCGGCGCCCTGGACGGGTGAGGTCTCGTGCACAACGCAACCCTGGG
>BEII01000049.1 GCA_002898935.1 bacterium HR32 | reverse complement strand
GTCTCCACCGTCTCCAGCGGGTTCCAGGTCCAGTTGGGGGTCTGGCCGGCGGCGAGGGCCACGATCATGGTCTCGCCCACAGCCCGCGAAAGCGCGAGCACACACGCAGCGGCGATCCCAGATAGCGCCGCGGGGAGCACCACCCGAAGGGCGACCTCCATACGGGTGGCGCCCAAAGCGTAGGCCCCCTGCCGTAGGTCGGCGGGCACGGCCCGCATCACGTCCTCGCTGAGGGACGAGACCAGGGGAAGGATCATGATCCCCATCACGAGTCCCGCGGACAGGGCGTTCTGGCCGGCCAGAGCCTGGCCGAACACGTAGTCCTGGAGCAGCGGCGTCACGAAGGTGAGGGCGAAGTAGCCGTACACGATGGTGGGTACCCCCGCCAGCAACTCCAGAGCGGGTTTCACCCGTGCCCGCAGCCCTTCCGCCGCGAACTCGCTGAGGTAGGTGGCGGCCAGCAAGCCCAGGGGGACCGCCACCGCGAGGGCGATGGTGCTGGTGAGGATGGTGCCCGCCAGCAACGGGAGGACGCCGAACCGCTTCGTGCTGAACAGAGGGCTCCAGGTGGTCTCCGTGAAGAACTCCCGAACCAACCGCCACGGGTTCCCCACCAGGTCCGGCCGGGCCTCCACGAGGCGCTGGAGGTCTGGTCTGGCGGACAGGAGGCGCGGGTCGGCGGCGTGCAGGGGCAGCCGGAAGAACTGGACGGTCTCGTAGGCCAGAACGGCCACGATGGCCACCGTGACCACCACCGACAGGTACCCGCTGGCCGCGAGCCCCACTTCGATCCACCGCTCCCGGCGTCGTGCCTTCCGAGAGGACTCCATGGCCGTCTCGAGGGTCTGCGTCACGTGTTAAGGTCGAGTTAAGGGAGGGTGGCGAAGGGTTTTGCCACCCTTCCTCGCCGGCTGCGGCTGGCTTGTCTTGGCCCAGCCAGCGCTTCACTCAGCGGCAGTGGGCAACGTACTCCCGGTTGACCCGTTCCAGGCTGGCGTGGCCCGCGGCCTTGCCGGCCTCCCGGAAGGCAGTCCCGGGCTTCAGGTTGGCCAAGCACCGGCGCGCGGCAGTGTACACCGCCTCCGGGAACTCCACGTACCCCACCGCCCGGGTGAGGTTGGTCTTCTTGCCTGCCTTCCGAGGGTCGTCCACCTGTAGGTTCACGCCCGTGCCCTGGCCCACGTACCAGCTGGCGAACTGGCGGACCTCCGGCTTGCTCAGGGCGCTGGTCCGGTTCAGGTAGACGAAGAGGGGACGCGTGAGAGGGTAGCGCCCGGACTTGGTGTTGTCGAAGGTGGGCTCTAGGCCCCGGCACTGGTCGTTGGACGCAAGGTCCACCCGGTCGCTGGGGTCTATGGCCACCCCCTTCACCCGCCCCAGGTTCTCCTCCAGGTACGCCAGCCCGAAGTACCCCAGGGCGCCCTCGTCCCGCTGCACGAACTGCACGGTGACGTTGTCGTCCTCCGTGGCCTGGTAGTCTCCGCGACTCGCCTTCGCCTTGCCCACCACCATCTCCGTAAACGAGTCGAAGGTCCCGGAGTCCGCGCCCGCGCCCGCCAGCCGCAGGGGCCGGTCCGGGAAGGTCGGGCGGATTTGCCGCCAGCTGGTCACCCGGCGCTCTGCCCCAGGTTCCCACATCCGCTTGAGCTCCCCCAGGGTCAGGCAGGTGGCCCACGTGTTGCGCGGGTGGACCACGACGCTCAGACCGTCCACCGCTACGGGCACCTCCACGTACGTCACCTGGTGGCGGCGGCACGCGGCTTCTTCCTCCGCGGTGATGGGCCGGGAGGCGTCCTGGATGTCCGTGCGGGACTGGGGGCTATCGGCACAGAACTTCTTGAACCCCCCTCCGGTCCCGCTGATACCCACGGTGATCCGCACGTTGCGGCCTTGTGGGGTCTTCCGGAACTCCTCCGCCACCGCGCTGGTCAGTGGCGCCACGGTGCTGGAACCGTCCACCACGATCGTCCCGGGAGGGCTCACGGTCCCTCCGGCTCTCTGCGCGGCTGCCCCAGCCGTGGCGAGGACGGCCGCGCCCGCGAGCAGGGTCAGCAGGATGGTCAGCGTTCGCATCTCGCACCTCCTTTGCTCTCGTCGCACCCATGGTCCCTGGCGCCGGTGAAGGTGGAGAGAAGAACGTGTTAACGGATCCATAAGGCGCCTTACCTGCCACGGCTACGTCCCGACCACACGGCCCGCGCGGTGTCGCACCGCCACCACCGACGGCTTGGGCGGGAGACCGCCGTCAGGCCACCGGCCCGTGGGATGCTGGATAGCGCAGAACAGGGTCCGGCCGTCCGGGGAGAACTCCGGGCCGCACACCTCGCACCCCACCGGGCCGCTGAGGAACTGGCGCACGCGGCCCCGTTCGGGGCCGAACACCGGCGTGACGTACAGGGCGTCGTTGTAGCCCAAGGTGGCCGCCTGGCCGTCCGTGGCGATCCACAGGTTCCCGGCCTGGTCGAAGGCGACGTTGTCGGGACAGCTGATGGGGCTCACCCAGTCCTTCGGGAACCCCGCGAAGTCCGTGTCCGCCTCCCGGGGATCTCCGCACAGGAGAAACACCCGCCACCGGAATTGTGTGGCGGCGTGGTCCCCTCCTTCCTCGAAGATCTCGAGGACGTGGCCGTGCCGGTTGCGCGGCCGCGGGTTGGCGGCGTCCACCTGCTCCGGCGTCCGCTGGGTGTTGTTGGTGCACACCACGTAGACCGCGCCGGTCACGGGGTTCGCCTCGATGTCTTCCGGACGGTCCATCTTCGTGGGGCCCAGCGAGTCCGCCGCACCGCGGGTGTTCAGCAGCACCTCCGCCTGGCTGTGGAACCCGTTCTCCGGGGTGAGGGGCCCGGAGCCAAACACCAGCGGAAGCCAAGCGCCGGTCCCATCCGGGTGGAACCGCGCGACGAAGAGGGTACCCTCGTCCAGCAGAGTCAGGTTCTGCGACCGATCTCCCGGGCGGTAGCGCTCGCGCGACACGAACTTGTACACGTACTCGAACCGGTCGTCGTCCCCCGAGTACACCACGACCTGTCCGTCCCGGCTGACCACCACCGTCGCGCCCTCGTGCCGGAAGCGACCGAGTGCCGTGCGCTTCCGCGGCACGGAGGTGGGATCGGAGGGGTCGACCTCCACTACCCAGCCGAACCGGAAGGGCTCGTTGGGTTCCTGGGAAACGTCGAAACGCTTGTGGTGGATTTCCCAGCGCCGTGGACTCGCTCCGCGCGGGATTCCGTACCGGGCGTGCACCCGCGTCCGAGGGTCGTCCGGGGCCAGCGACCCCGCGTTGGCAAAGTACGCGTGGAAGTTCTCCTCGCAGGTGAGTACGGTCCCCCAAAGCGTCTTCCCACCCGCGCAGTTGTTCAGAGTTCCCCGCACCCGTGTCCCCGTGGGATCCTCTCGCGTGCGCAGCCACTCGTGGCCGGCCGCGGGTCCGGTGATCAGGCACAGCGTCTCGCCCGTCACCCGACGGTTGAACGGGGCGGACCGGAGGACCGACCAAGAGCCATCCGCACCCCTCCGCACCTCCACCACCGAACCGCCGTGGGCGGCGAGCTCGGTGTCCACGTTCTCGCGGGTCGGCTGTCCCTCGGGGTCGTGGCCGAACATACGCCTAGGGTCGGTGTACTCGTGGTTCACCCACAGCAGGCCTGCCCCGGCCTGTGGGGTGCCCGCGGGCAGGGGCAGGAAGGCCACGAAGTCGCAGTTGTAGCCGAACTGCAGCGCCTGGGCTTCCGGCCTGAGGCGCCCGGGCTCGAAGGGGGGTGCGTCCGGGAACAGGGGGTCGCCCCAGCGCACCAGGACCTGCGCCACGTACCCTCCGGGCACTGTCACGCGGTCCTCGCGGCTCAAGCGCACGGGCGTGAACCCCACCGGTGCCGCGTGGGCCACCCCCTCCAGCCACGCAGGCGCTGCCAGCACCAACGTGGCGCCCAGCGCCCATCGGAGGAAGTCCCGACGGGTCAGAGCTTCCTCCAGCACTTGCTCGAAGGACGGACTGCTTGGAGGTGATCTCCGAGGTCGGGCACACGCGAAGTCGCACTTCCACCGGCACACCGACAGCCACGCGTCCCGCACGTCGGGCACACCAGCACCTCCGTAAGCCTGTCCCCTCTCTAGGAGCCTGTCCAGGAAATCCCCGCAGAGCAGGGATTTGAGCCAGGCTCCGCGAATGGAATGGTATGCGGAGCAAACAATACCGGCCTTACCATCCCCATCAGTTGCTGCTCCTCCCTCCCTCCTTGCAAGAGTGGCTTCCTGAGGGGCACCTGGCGTACTTCATCAGCGACCTGGTGGACAGCTTCCCCCTCCACGCCATCGAGGAGGAGTACGAGGACGAGCTGCGAGGGGCTCCGCCCTACGACCCGGTGATGCTGGTGAAGGTGCTGCTGTACGCCTACTGCAAGGGGGTGTACAGCTCCCGGAAGATCGCTCAGCGGCTGCACGAAGACGTGGCTTTCCGGGTCTTGAGTGCGGGCAACACCCCGGACTTCCGCACCCTGAGCGAGTTTCGCCGGCGGCACCTGCAGGCCTTGAGCCAGCTGTTCTATGAGGTGTTGCGGTTGGCTCAGGAGGCGGGGCTGGTCAAGCTGGGGTACGTGGCGTTGGACGGGACGAAGATCCGAGCCAACGCCAGCAAGCACAAGGCCATGAGCTATGGGCGCATGACCCAGGAGGAGGCCCGCTTGAGCGAAGAAGTCCGCAAGATGCTGGAGCGGGCCGAGCAAGTGGATGCCGCGGAGGACGCCCGCTACGGGCCTGACCGCTCTGGGGACGAGCTGCCCGAAGAGCTCCGGCGGCGGGAAAGCCGCTTGAAGCGGATCCGGGAAGCCAAAGCCGCCCTGGAAGCACAAGCTCGCCGCAAGGCCGCCGAGCAGGCGCAGGCTTCCGGCCCGCTCCCGGATCCACAGCACCCCCGCCGGGGCCGGCCCCGGCGGGATCCTGCCCAGGCCAGGCCTGCTGCCCGGGCCCAGTACAACTTCACCGACCCCGACTCCCGGATCATGAAGGACCCCAGCGGGGCCTTCGTGCAGGCCTACAACGTCCAGGTGGCGGTGGAAGGAAGCCACCAACTCATCCTCGCCGCCGAGGTCAGCCCGCAAGCCGCAGACGCCCCCCACCTGGTGCCCCTCACCCAACAGATTCAGCGCAACACAGGCTCCTTGCCCCGCCGGGTGTTGGCCGATGCCGGATATTTCAGCGAAGCCAACGTCCTGGCCCTGGCCGCGCAAGGCATCGACCCCCTCATCAGCCCGGACAAACTGCGGCACACCCAGCCCCTTCCGCCTGCCCCCCGAGGGCGCCTCCCCAAGAGCCTGTCCGTGCGAGATCGCATGCGCCGTAAGCTCCGCACCCGCCTGGGCAGAGCTCTGTACAACCTCCGCAAGTGCACCGTGGAGCCCGTGTTGGGCCAGATCAAGGCTGCCTTGGGGTTCCGACAGTTCTCCTTCCGCGGTCTGGTCAAGGTCCGCGCGGAATGGCTGCTGGTGGCCTGTGCCCACAACCTCCGCAAACTCTACGCCGTACGCCATCGCCTGCAGCCTCTGCTGGCAACTTGACCCCAACCCCTTCCGATGCTCTCCCTGACGTCTCCCCTCCTCACCGCCACTCCTCGCTCTACCGTCCCTGATGCCACCCTCCTCGCGCCCTAAGGACCCCGCCCGCCCTTTCTCGAACCCATTTCCGAGACAGGCTCCTAGCGTCGCAGGGTCGACAACCCTTGTGGCCGCCGCCGTGGCTCGCCTAAGGTGGGAGCAGGGAAGCGGGGAGGTGCAGTCCGTGCAGCGCAGCGTGGTGGTGGTCGCGGGCGTGAGCTTGGCGGTCGTGGCGCTGGTCGCCGCCGGCCTCGTGGGTGCCGCGGTGGGCTTCGCCCTGGGGTCCCGGCTCCCCGGTCCGACGGGCCGGGGCGAGCGGTGGGTCACGGGCGAAGGCCCGGACAAGATCGCGCTCGTGCGCCTCACCGGCCCCATCAGCCAGGAGGGCGGGGGGCTGCTGCCCTTCGGCCCGGCCACCTCCGCGCGACGCGTGGCCGAGCTGCTGGACCGCGCCCGCCGCGACCCTGCCGTGAAGGCGGTGATCGTGGAACTCAACACCCCCGGCGGCTCGGTGGTGGGGAGCGCACGCATCCACGAGGAGATCCTCCAGCTCCGCCGGACGGGCAAGCCCGTGGTGGCCCTGATGACCGAGGTGACGGCCTCGGGCGGCTACTACGTGGCCGCAGCCGCGGACCGCATCGTGGCCGACCCCTCGACCCTGACGGGCAGCATCGGGGTGATCGTGGTCCTCCCGAACCTGGAGGAGTTCAACCGCAGGGTCGGGTTGCGCACCGTGGTGTTCAAGAGCGGGCGGTTCAAGGACATGGGCAACCCGGCCCGGGCCCTGACCGCGGAGGAGGCAGCTCTGTTCCAGAAGCTGGTGGACGAAGCGTACGGGCGGTTCGTGGACGTGGTGGCCCAGGGACGACGCATGGACCGCACCCGGGTCCTCCGCCTGGCCGACGGCCGGGTGTACACGGGGGCGCAAGCGTACCGGCTGGGCCTGGTGGACGCCCTGGGGTCCTTCGACGACGCGGTGTCCACCGCCCTGCAGCTCGCCCGCCTCTCCCGGGCCCGGGTGGTGGAGTACACGGGGGCAGGCTGGCTGGGCAACCTGCTGGATTTGCGACTGCGGGCCGGTGGACTGCCCGACCTCCGCCCCGAGCAGCCCTTCAGCCTCCAGTACCTGATGGTGCCGCCCTGAAGCCGGACCTCCGCCTGCGCGGGCGAGCTCATCCGAGCAGGTCCGCCCACCGTCCGAAGACGACCGCGCCGCAGGACCGAAGCCCGGGAAGGTATCTTTCCGCGGCCGAACTCACCTCTTCCGGGTCCACCCCGGCCCGCAGGAGGTCTTCCGGGAAAGCCTCCACCATGGCCCGGACCGTGCTCCCGTCCACCTCCAGGTGGAACAGGAGCCCGTACGCGCGGTCGCCGTACCGGAAGGCCTGGTGGGGCGTCCGCTCGCTGCGGGCGAGCCCGGTGGCCCCGGCTGGGACGTCGAAGACGTCCCCGTGCCAGTGGAAGGCCACAAAGCGCCGCGGAAGCCCCGAAAACAGGCGGTCCTCGGCCGCCCCCTCCTCCAGCTCAACCGGGAGCCACCCGACCTCCGGGTCCGAACCCGGCCGGACCCGCGCCCCCAGCGCCGCCGCGAGCAGCTGGCTCCCCAGGCACACGCCGAGAACCGGGAGGTCCCGCCGCAGGACCTCCTCGATCAGGCGCACCTCCGCCCGCACCCCTCACCGCCCTGCCGCCGCAGGAGCTTCAAGACGGAACAGCCTCCGGGCGTTTCCGCCCATCACCGCGGCCCGCTCCTCCTCCGACAAGCCCAGGCGCTCCAAGATCTCCAGTTGCTCCTGCAAAATCTGCCCCCGGTACGGCCCCACCGCGGTGTCGGTGCCGAACACCACCCGGTGCGGTCCGAAGGCCCGGAGCGCGTCGGCGAAGATGGACTCCAGCGAAGGGTTCCCGGGCACGTACTCCCGCCAGTTGTTGGTCCCGGAGGTGTCCACGAAGAGGTTCTCCGTGTGGTAGGCGAGGAGCAGGGTCTCCCGCAAAAACCCGGCGCCGAAGTGGGCGATCCCGAAGGTCACCTCCGGGAACTGCTTGAGGGCCGCGGACAAGTTGAGCGGGTTGGCGTAGGTGAGGTCGTACAGAGGCGCCACCGTGACCCCGAAGTGGAAGAGCACCGGGATCCCGAGCTCCGCGGCCTTCTCGTAGACGGGGAACACCGCCCGGTCGCTGGCCCAGAACCGCTGGGTGGGCGGGTACAGCTTCAGGCCTCGCAGCCCCCACTCCGGGAACCGGGCCACGATCCGGGCCGCATCCGGATGAAGGGGATCTTGGAGGCTTCCCCACCCGAAGAAGCGGTTGGGGTTGAGGGCGCAGAACTCCGCCAGTTCCTCGTTGGCCTCGCCCACCGCGATGAAGAACGCCGCGGCGATGCCATGGGCATCCAGCTGCCGCTCCCACCAGGCCGCGATCTCCTCGAGCGTCTCGCCAGGGAGGTCGCGCAGCCTGCGCTGCCGGGCCCGGGCCGCGGCCTCCAGGGCCGGGGCACGGATGGGGGCCGTGGGGCGGACCCCGCGCTCCACCATGCGCGGGGTCACCAGGTGGACGTGGGCGTCAATCACCGGGAAGGGACGCACCGCGCGCCTACAGCTTGTACCCGAACTTGCGCAGGAGGTCCTTGCGCCAGGCCACCTCGGCCTCGTCCTCCACCCCCAGCGGCCGGAACCC
>BEII01000048.1 GCA_002898935.1 bacterium HR32 | reverse complement strand
ATGCGGTGGAGCGCGGAGCGGGAGCGGGTGGCGGAGGAGATCCGGCTGATGAAGGCGAGGCCTGCGCCGGAAGCGACCGTCTCGGCGCCCGCAGCCGAGCCAGCCACGGCCACCGCGGAGCCTCCGACGCCGGAGGAGCCCGCGGCGCAACCGGCCAAGCGCCGCCGACGCCGCCGACGCCGCCGCAAGGCGGGGGGTGGGGGGGGCGCCTAGCTCGAACCTCACGCCGCAGCCCACAGCTCAGCGGAGCCGCTGGGACGGCGTCCGTTCCACGACGACGGTGCGCGTAGGGTACGCGAACTCCACGCCTTCCTGGTGGAAGCGTCGCACGATCTCCAGGTTGATGGCCTGCTGCGTGTCCATGTAACGGTTGTAGTCGGGATCCAGCACGTAGTAGACCACCTCGTACACCAGGGCGGACTCTCCGAACTCCTTGAAGTGGGCGCGGTCGAACCGGACACCCGGCTGCGCCTCCACCACCTCGCGCAACAGCGCGGGGATGCGGGCCAGCTGGTCGTAGGGCGTCCGGTAGACCACGCCCAGGGTGAACACCACGCGCCGCTCCGCCATCCGTTTGAAGTTGCGGATCCGGCTCTGCAGCAGGTCGTTGTTCGAGAAGACGATTTGCTCGCCCCACAGGGACCGGATGCGGGTGGTCTTCAGGCCGATGTGCTCCACGGTGCCCAGGTAGCCGTCCACGATGATGAAGTCACCGATCTGGAACGGCTTGTCGAGCGCGATGGCCAGGGAGGCGAACAGGTCGCCCAGCACGTTCTGCAGGGCCAGGGCCACGGCCACGCCGCCGACGCCGAGCCCGGCCACGAGGGCGGTCACCCGCACACCCAGGTTGTCCAGCAGCAACAGCAACAGGACTGTCCACAGCGCGAAGCGGGCCAGGTAGCTGAGGGCCGCGAGCGTGGTGGCCGCCGCGGGGTCTGCGATCACACGGCGTCGGACCTCCCGGTCCACCGCCCAACCCACAGCCACGCTGCCCCACACCCCGAGTTGGAGGAAGAGGGCCACGGTGCTGGCGCCCTCCACAATCCGCTCTGCCCGTGGTGGCAGCTCCAGCAGGGCAGCCGCAGCCCGCAGCGCGAGGAGTAGCACGAGCAGCCAGCTCCGTTCGGCGAGCCGCAGCCCCAGCGCCGCGAGGTCCACTTCCCCACGGCCGCGCAGGCCACGAACGAGCCACGCCCGCAGGGCGGCTCCAGCCGCCAGGACGACCGCCGCGGCCAGCAGGCTGGCAAGCCACAGCCACAAAGGGTTGCCCAGGTACTCGACGTCCCGCACGGCACCCTCCAACTGGATATTTGCTGATCTATGGAATCCCTGGCATAATATAGTCCAACCGGGGTCTGTGGTGCGACTGCCAATCGGTACGGGCCGGCCCTTCGCCCCAGTGCTGGGTTTCGCTCCCGTAGAAAAGCCGAGGAGGTGAGGCGGATGTGGCGGATCGCCTCGGTGACCGCTGCCGTGGCGCTGGCGCTAGCGGCCTGCGCGCCGCGGGGCCAGCCAGAGCGACTGGGTGGGACGGTGTCCGTCCTCGCCGTGTGGGGCGGCGAGGAGCTGGAGAGCTTCCGGGCCATGCTCCAGCCCTTCGAGGAGCGCACCGGTGTGACGGTGGAGTACGAGGGCACGCGAGACCTGAACGCGGTGCTGACCACGCGGGTGCAGGCCGGAAACCCGCCCGACGTGGCGGTGCTGCCCGGACCAGGCCAGCTGGCGGAGTTCGCGCGCCAGGGCCACCTGGTGCCCCTGGACGACGTCGTGGACGCTGAGCGCATGCGCCAGGAGTACGCTCAGACCTGGCTGGACCTCGGCACGGTGGACGGGCGGCTGTACGGGGTGTTCGTCAAGACCTCGCTGAAGGGGCTCGTGTGGTACAACCGACCCGCGTTCGAGGCCGCCGGGTACACCGTGCCCCAGACCTGGGACGACCTGATGCGCCTCACCGAGCGGATCGCCGCAGACGGCAGGACACCCTGGTGCGTCGGGCTGGAGAGCGGCTCCGCCAGCGGGTGGCCCGCCACGGACTGGATCGAGGTGCTCCTGCTCAAGGCCGCTGGCCCCGAGGTCTACGACCGCTGGTACCGGCACGAGATCTCCTGGGAGGACTCCGCGGTGCGACAGGCGTGGGAGCGGTTCGCGCAGGTGGTGGGCGAGCCCCGGTACGTGTACGGCGGCCGACAGGGCGTGCTGGCCACGAACTTCGCGCAAGCAGCCTTCCCCCTGTTCTCCGACCCGCCCGGGTGCTACCTGCACCACCAGGCCACGTTCATTCAGGACTTCATCCAGCAGCAGTTCCCGAACCTGCGGCCCGGGGAGGATTTTGACTTCTTTCCCTTCCCGGCGGTGGACGCCCGCTACCAGAACGCGGTCGTCGCCGCCGGGGACCTCGTAGGCGTCTTCCGGGACACCCCGCAGGCCCGGGCCCTGGTGCGCTACCTGGCCAGCGCGGAGGCGCAGGCGGTGTGGGTGAGAAGAGGCGGCGCCCTATCTCCCAACCGGCAGGTCAGTCTGGACGGCTACCCCGACCCCTTGAACCGCAGGGCGGCGGAGGTGTTGCGTTCGGCGGAGGTAGCACGGTTCGACGCCTCGGACCTCATGCCCGAAGCGGTGAACAGCGCCTTCTGGAGGGCCACCTTGGACTTCGTGCAGGAGCCGCGCAGGCTCGGCGCCCTGCTGGCGCGCCTGGAGAGGGTGGCGCGGGAGGCGTACCGGTAGGGAGGTCAGGTGGAGCGCTGGCTGCTCGTGGGGCTGGCGGCGGCGGGTGCGCCGGCCGTTTGCGCGGCCTACGTGGTTGCCGCGGAGGCTGGCCTGCGCCGGATGCCGCCTCGCTGGCGGCAGGCGGCCCGGCCGTGGGTGTGGCTGCTGCCCGCGGCCGCGCTGCTCGGGGTCTTCCTCGTGTACCCGACCTTGGGCACCCTCGTGTACAGCTTCCGCGACGCCTCGGGCGAGCGCTGGGTGGGGCTGCAGAACTACCTGCAGCTGCTGTCTGACCGCGAGGTGCAGGTGGCGGTGCGGAACAACCTGATTTGGCTCGCGGGGTTAGCCGGCGTGGTGGTCCTCCTCGGGTTCGTACTGGCGGTGCTGCTGGAACGGGTCCCGTACGCGCCGGTGGCCAAAGCGATCCTGTTCCTCCCCATGGCCCTGTCCTTCACGGCCGCGGCGGTCATCTGGCGGTTCGTGTACGAGTATCGGCCCGCAGGGACTGCGCAGGTGGGACTTCTCAACGCCCTCCTCACGCACACCCTGCCGGGCTTCCAGCCCCGGGCGTGGCTGGTGCACGCGCCGGGAAACACGCTCCTCTTGGTGGCGGCCGGCGTGTGGGTGTGGACCGGGTTCGCCACCGTGGTGTTCTCCGCAGCCCTCAAGACCGTGCCTCAGGAGGTGGTGGAGGCCGCCCGTGTGGACGGCGCGGGAGAGCTGCGGGTCCTGTGGAACGTGGTGGCCCCGCTCCTGGCTCCCGTGACCGCGGTGGTGGCCACCACCATGGTCATCACGTCCCTGAAGGTGTTCGACCTCGTGTACGTCATGACGAACGGAAACTACGGCACGGAGGTGCTCGCCAACCGAATGTACAAGGAGCTGTTCAACGTCCGCCACCTGGGGCGAGCCAGCGCCCTGGCCGTGGTGTTGCTGTTGTGCACCCTGCCCGCCATGGCTGCGAACCTGCGGCGGTTCCTCGGGGAGGCAGGCCGTTGAGGAGCCGACGCCTGTGACGGCTGCTGGCGCGCCTTCCCGTACACGTGGCGGTGTGCGGGGTGTGCGTGCTGTGGCTGGTGCCGGCCGTGGGGCTGCTGGTGAGCTCCTTCCGCCCAGCGCGGGCGGTGGCGGCCACGGGCTGGTGGACCGTGTGGGCAGACCCGCAGCTCACCCTGGAGAACTACCGGGCGGTGTTGCAGACGCAGCATCTGGCCACCAGTTTTGCGAACAGCCTGGTGGTGACCGTCCCCGCCACCGCTATCCCCCTGCTGGTGGCCGCATTCGGGGCGTACGCGCTGGCGTGGATGGACTTCCCGGGGCGTCGGGCTGTGGCTGCAGCCCTGGTGGCGCTGCTGGCCGTGCCGCTGCAAACGACCCTGGTCCCGGTCCTTCGGTTGTTCACGGGCACGGGCTTGGCGGGTACCTTCCCCGCCGTGTGGCTGGCGCACACCGCCTACGGCCTCCCCTTTGCCGTGTACCTGCTTCGCAACTTCTTCGCCACACTGCCCCGCGACGTGCTCGAGTCTGCCAGCTTGGATGGGGCGTCGCCCCCGGTGCCGTTCTTCCGTCTCATCTTGCCCATGTCCGCGCCGGCGTTGGCCTCGCTGGCGGTGTTCCAGTTCCTGTGGGTGTGGAACGACCTTCTGGTGGCCCTGGTGTACTTGGGCGGCCGGCCCTCCGTGGCGCCTGTCACCGTCACCGTGAGCAACCTGGTGAACTCCCTGGGCGGGGGCTGGCACCTCCTCACTGCGGCCGCCTTCGTGTCCATGGCGTTGCCGCTCGTGGTGTTCGTCGGCCTGCAGGGCGCGTTCATCCGGGGCGTCCTGGCCGGCGCGGTGAAGGGGTGAGGCCGTGCGGGTCGTCGCCAACCGGCTGCCGGTCACGGTCACCCGTCGCAGGGAGGGGCTGCGGTACCAGCCCAGCATGGGTGGGCTCGCCACGGGCCTCGGGGCGGTGTTCGACCCGGGTCGGGACGTGTGGATCGGTTGGCCCGGGGTGCCCGCGGACCGTCTGTCTGAACGGGAGCGGGAGGCGGTGGAGGGCGGGCTGGCCACCCGAGGGCTGCGCCCGGTGCACCTAACGGAGGCGGAGGTCCAGGCGTACTACAACGGGTTCTGCAACCGGACGCTGTGGCCTCTGTTCCACTACTTTCCGTCGTACGCGGTGTACGACCCGCGGGGCTGGGAGGCGTACCGGGCGGTGAACGCTCGTTTCGCGCAGGCCGCGGCTTCGTGTACTGGAGAGCCGGTGTGGGTGCACGACTACCAACTCCTCCTGGTGCCCAGGCTGCTCCGGGAGATGGGCGTGCGGGCACCCGTGGGCTTTTTCCTGCACATCCCGTTCCCAGCCTGGCAGGTGTTCCGGCTTCTGCCGTGGCGGGAGGAGGTGGTGGACGGCCTGCTGGGAGCGGATCTGGTGGGCTTCCACACGTACGACGACGCCTTACACTTCCTGGAGGCCGTGCGCCGGCTGCGGGGCGCGGAGTCGCACCTGGGGCAGGTCGTGGTGGGGGACCGCGTGGTACGGGTAGACGCCTTCCCCATGGGGGTCGACGTGGAACGCTTCGCCCGTGCGGTGGAGCGGCCGGAGGTCCGGCGGGAGGTGGAGCGCATCCGCCGGGAGCTCGCAGATCAGCGGGTGGTGCTGTCCGTGGACCGGCTGGACTACACCAAGGGCATCCCCCAGCGCCTGGCAGCCTACGACCGCTTCCTGGCGAACCACCCCGAGTTCCGCGGGAGGGTGACCCTCGTGCTGGTGGCGGTGCCGTCCCGCACGGACGTGGACCGGTACGCAGCGTTGCGCCGGCGGGTGCAGGAACAGGTGGCGGAGATCGAGGGGAAGTACGCCACCTTCGGCTGGACCCCGGTCCGGTACCTGTACCGGGCCCTGCCGTTCCCGGTGCTGGCGGCCCTTTACCACGTGGCGGACGTGGCCCTGGTCACCCCCTTGCGGGACGGCATGAACCTCATCGCGAAGGAGTACGTGGCCAGCTGCACGGACGGCCGCGGGGTCCTGGTCCTGGCGGAGACCGCGGGGGCGGCCAAGGAGCTGTCGGAAGCCCTGGTGGTCAACCCCAACGACGTCGAGGAAGTCGCCGAGGCGCTCCACCGCGCGCTGGAGATGCCGGAGGAGGAGCAGCGCCAGCGCAACGCGGCCATGCAGGCCCGCCTCCGGTCGTCCACGGTCCGAGCGTGGGCGGAGCGGTTCTGCGCCGAGCTCGAACGCGCGCGGCGGGAGCAGGAGACCCTGGAGCGGAGGTGGCTGGACCCCGGGCGGGCGGAGGCCCTGCACGCCGCCTACGCGCGCGCCCGGCGCCGCCTGCTGTTGCTGGACTACGACGGTACCCTGGTGGAGATCGCAGATCGTCCGGAGCGGGCCACGCCAGACCCGGAGGTGCGCGAGCTGCTGGCCCGTCTCTGCGCGGACCCCCGCAACCGCGTGGTGCTGGTGAGCGGTCGGGATCGGGACACCCTGGACGCGTGGTTTGGAGACCTGCCCGTGGACCTCGTGGCCGAGCATGGGGCGTGGGTGCGGGAGGCCTCGGGCCCGTGGCACGCGGAAGCGCAGGTGGAGCCCGAGTGGAAGGACAAGGTGCGGTCGGTGCTCCAGGCGTATGCGGCGAACACCCCCGGCGCCCTCGTGGAGGAGAAAGCGACGTCGCTGGCGTGGCACCACCGGGGGGTGGATCCCGTGCTGGCCAGCGTGCGGGCTCGGGAGCTCGTCGCCACCTTAGTCCAGCTGGCCGGCACCACGCCCGTCGGGATCCTGCACGGCAAGCGGGTCATCGAGGTCCGGGACCCCAGGGTGGGCAAGACACGCGCCGCGAGCCGCTGGATGGCGGCGGGCCCCTGGGACTTCATCCTCGCGGTGGGCGACGACACCACGGACGAAGAGCTGTTCGCCGCCCTGCCCGAGGGCGCCCACACGGTGCGCGCAGGGTTCGGTCCCACGCGGGCCGGGTGGATCGTGGACGGGCCGCGGGGCGTGCGCGCGCTGCTGGCTCGGCTCGCCTCCTCCGGGCCCGAATCCCCGCAGCCCTCGCCCACCCTCCCGGGCTCCGAGGTACAATAGCGGTCGGTCCATGCGGAAGACGCCTCGCCCGCTCCGGTTCGTCACGGCGCACGAGTTGAAGGAGATGCTCGGCCGCACCGCGTGGGACGAGCGGGAGCTGTTGCTGGGGATCGAGGAGGTACCGCCGGAGTCCATCCGGTACCACACCCACAGCTACTTCCTGCGTGGTCGGCACCTGGTCTCACCCTACCCCAACGACTTTGCCACCTGGGCGGCCGTGCAGGTCCGCGACCGCGTGCTGGGCGAACAGCTAGCGGTGGTGGACCCCTTCGACTACCCGGACCTGGAAGCGCTGCGGTCGGAGTTCGTCACGATCATCGACCGCCACTTGGCGTCGTTGCAGACGGTCCCGCGCATCGTGTACGGGGAGCCTTTTCACTTCATGCGGTCCGTGGTGCTGGAGATCCCCACAGAGGTGGAGGCCCGGACCCTCCGGGAGTTCCGGGAGGCGCTGGCGCACGTGGACGTGGGGGCGCTGTACTTCCACTTCTTCTACGCGGTGGCGCGGGACCGGCAGGACGCGAACCCCGTGCGTTGGGTGGAGGAGGAGCTGGGCCTGCCGGACCTGGCCGCGGCCATCCGCCACACCAGCCCGTACTTCAAGAGCCTGGAGAGGCTGCGCGGGGAACTCGTCGCCCTGTGCGACCGTTTCCTGGAGGCCTGAGTGGAAGCCGCCCGTCTGGACGCGTACCGCGCCGTGGCCCCCCAGGGGGCCGTGGAGACCTTGTGGCGTCTCGCGGAGAGAGTCCGGGGCCGTACCCTCGTCCACGTGAACTCCACGCGGTTCGGGGGCGGGGTGGCCGAGATGCTGCACCGGTACGTGCCCCTGCTGGGGGAGCTGGGCGTCCGGACCCGGTGGGAGGTGATCTCCGGACCGGAGGAGTTCTTCCGGGTCACCAAGAGCCTCCACAACGCCCTCCAGGGGCAGGAGCAGCCCCTGCCCGACGCCCTGCTGCGGACGTACGTGGAGGTGAACCGGGAGAACGCCTCCCGCCTGGACCTGGAGGCTGACGTGGTGCTGGTGCACGACCCGCAACCCCTGGCCCTGGTGGACTTCGTGGAGCGGTCCGGCCGGTGGGTGTGGCGGTGCCACATCGACGTTTCGCACCCGCAGCGCCGCGCCTGGGGGTTCCTACGGCCGTTCGTGGTGAAGTACGACGCCGCCATCTTCTCCCTGGAGAAGTTCGCCCAGCGGCTGCCCATCCCGCAGTACCTCATCCACCCCAGCATCGACCCGCTGTCGGAGAAGAACCGGGAGCTCTCCGAGGAGGAGGTGGACGCGGTCCTCACGCGCTTGGGGATTCCCCGGGACAAGCCCATCCTGTTGCAAGTGTCCCGGTTCGACCGCTTCAAGGACCCGGTGGGGGTGATCGAGGCCTACCGGATGGTGAAACGGCATGAGGACTGCCGGCTGGTGCTGGCGGGCGGCACCGCGGACGACGACCCGGAGGGAGCCCAGGTGCTGGCGGAGGTCATGGAAGCCGCGGAGGGCGACCCCG
>BEII01000047.1 GCA_002898935.1 bacterium HR32 | reverse complement strand
ATCTTGTACACGTCCTGGACGAGCATATTCAGCCCGATGAAAACCAGGACCAGCGAGAGTCCGTACTTGAGGTACCGGAACATGTCCATGATGCCCGCCAGGCAGAAGAACAGCGCCCGGAGTCCCAGGATGGCGAAGATGTTGGACGTGTAGGCGATGAACAGGTTGTGCGTGATGGCCAGGACCGCCGGGATGGAGTCGATGGCGAACATGAGGTCGGTACTCTCCACCGCCACCAACACCAGCAACAGGGGCGTCACCCACAGCCGCCCGCCCCGGCGCTCGAAAAACCGCCCAGACCCGTAGCCCTCGGTGACCGGGAAGTAGCGCCGGACCACCTGGAGCACCCGGTTCTGAGACGGGTCCACCACCTCGTCCCGGTGGCGGAACAGCTTCCAGCCCGTGTACACCAGGAGGGCGCCGAAGAGGTAGAGGACCCAGTGGAACAGGTGCACCAAGGTTACTCCCACGGCGATGAGGGTGGCACGCATCACCACGGCGCCCAGGACCCCCCACAGGAGCACCCGGGGCTGCAGGTAGTCGGGGACCGCGAAGTATGAGAAGATGACCAGGAAGACGAAGAGGTTGTCCACGCTGAGGGCCTTCTCCACGAGGTACGCGGTGAGCCACTCCAGCCCCGCCTGCGGTCCTTCGAGTACCCACACGCCCGCGTTGAACAGCAGGGCGGCCCCGATCCAAACCACGCTCCAGATGGTGGCTTCCCGGATGGACATCTTGTGGGGCGTCCGCTGGAACACGCCCAGGTCCACGGCCAGCATGGCGCCCACCACCACGTGGAACACCACCCACAGGACCAGCTCCACGTTCATGCACGCCTCCTGGTGGAGGAAGTCGCCAAAAGCGAAAGACCTCCGGGCGACGCCGCGGAGGTCTCACCGTGAGGCCGCGCCACAGGCCCGGCCGGGTGCACGCGCCTTGGCCGTGCGCCGGACTGACGACCGGGCCGCGGCCGCGCCGGGCAAGGCGCGGCCGCCAGTTACTCCCCTCAGCCCCGCCGACCGCGAGGCCACCATCACCATACGGGCAGGCCGGACGTGGGTCAAGCCCGGGAGGCCACGGTGATGGTGCGGTCCGCGGCCGTGGTGCTCGCAGCCGGGCTCGGCAAGCGCATGCGGTCGAGCCTCCCCAAGGTGTTGCACCCCCTCGGCGGCCGGCCCATGCTGCTGCGGGTGCTGGACGCGCTGCGGGCCGTGGTCGCCGGACCCGTGGTGGTCGTGGTCGGGCACGGCGCGGACCAGGTGGAGCGCGTCCTCCCCCCCGGCGTGCGCACCGCCCGCCAGGTGCAGCCCCTCGGGACCGGGGACGCGCTGCGCTGCGCCCTACAAGTCTTGCCGGAAGCTTCCGGGTCCGTGCTGGTGGCCTACGGCGACATCCCCCTGGTCCGCCCGGACACCTTCCGCGCGCTGCTGGCCGCTCACCAGGAGGGCGGGTTTGCAGCCACCCTGGCGGTGGCGGTGGTGGACGACCCCACAGGGCTCGGCCGCGTGCTGCGGGACGCGCGGGGCCAGTTCCGGCGCGTGGTGGAGGAGGCGGACTGCACGCCCGAGGAGCGCGCGGTCCGCGAGGTGAACACGGGGCTGTGCTGTTTCGAGCTCAGGGCGCTGCGGCAGACGCTTCCGCAGCTCCGGCCGAACAACGCGCAGGGCGAGTACTACCTGACCGACGTGTTCGGGCTGCTGCAGGCGTCGGGGCTTCGGGTCGGGACGGTGAGGCTGGAGGAGGTGAGGGACGTCATGGGCGTGAACTCGCGGCGGGAACTGGCGGCCGCGGAGGCGGAGCTGCGCCGCAGGACCTTGGAGCGGTTGATGGACCTCGGGGTGACGGTGCTGGACCCGGCCACCACCTACGTGGCGCCCGAAGTGGAGGTGGGGCCGGACACGGTCCTGCTGCCCTTCACCGTCCTGGAAGCGGGCACCGCGGTGGGCAGGGAGTGCACCGTAGGCCCCGGGGCGCACGTGCGCGGGTCTCGGATCGGGGACCGGGTGCGGGTGTGGTGGTCCGTGGTGGAGGAGAGCGAGGTCGGCGACGACTGCCGGATCGGGCCCTACGCCCACCTGCGGCCAGGGACCCGGCTGGCCCGGCGGGTGGTGGTGGGGAACTTTGCGGAGCTGAAGAACACCACCGTAGGGGAGGACACGCGGGTGCAGCACGTGTCGTACCTGGGCGATGCCACCGTGGGGCGTGGCGTGAACGTGGGCGCGGGGACCGTCACCTGCAACTTCAAGTACGGCGTCCCGGGCAAGCACCCCACGGTCATCGAGGACGGCGCCTTCATCGGCAGCGACACCATGCTGAACGCGCCCGTGCGGGTGGGCGCGGGGGCGGTCACCGGCGCCGGCTCCGTGGTCACTAAGGACATCCCGCCCGGCATGGTGGCCGTGGGCGTCCCGGCGCGGGTGATCCGCCGCGCGCGGCGGGAGGACGGGACTCCGTGAGCGAGCTCGCGCTCCTCGCGGGGACCGCGAACCCGGCGCTGGCGCGCCGCGTGGCCGCGCACCTGGACACCCCTCTCCGCGAGGCGGTGGTGGCCCGCTACCCGGACGGTGAGATCGAGGTGCGCATCGAGGAGAGCGTCCGGGGCCAGGACTGCTTCGTCGTCCAGCCGACGTGCCCGCCCGTGCACGAGCACCTGATGGAGCTGCTGGTGATCGCAGACGCCCTCCGGCGGGCCTCTGCGGCCCGGGTGACGGCCGTGCTGCCCTACTTCGGCTACGCGCGGCAGGACCGCAAGATGGGGCCCCGGGAGCCCGTGACGGCCAAGCTGGTGGCCAACCTGCTCACCCGGGCGGGCGTCCAGCACCTGCTGGCCTTGGACCTGCACGCGGGTCAGCTCACGGGCTTCTTCGACATCCCCCTGGACCACCTGAGCGCGCGCATGCTGCTCGCGGACTACTTCCTGCAGAAGGGCCTGTCGGACGTGGTGGTGGTCTCCCCGGACATCGGCGGCGTCCGGCGGGCGCGGGAGTTCGCCCAGGCGCTGCGCGCCCCGCTGGCGGTGATCGACAAGCGGCGCGACCGGCCCAACCAGGTGGCGGAGGTGGTGCACGTGATCGGAAAGGTGTACCGCCGGACCGCCATCCTGGTGGACGACATCGTGGACACCGCGGGCACCTTGGTGCGCGCCGCCGAGACCCTGTTGCGGCGCGGGGTGAAGGAGGTGTACGCGTGCTGCACCCACGCGGTGCTCTCCGGGCCCGCGGTGGAGCGCATCGCGGCCTCGCCGATCCGGGAGCTGGTGGTGACCGACTCCATCCCCCTGCCGCCCCACAAGCGGCTGGACCGGATCCGGGTCATCTCCGTGGCGCGGCTCGTGGCGGACGCCATCGCCCGGGCGCACGCCCACAGCTCCGTGAGCGAGCTCGCCCACGAACCGCTGGCCGCGGAGCTGGTGGAGAGCTGAGGCGCTATACTGGGGCCCAGAGCCCATGTTCATCCCGCCGTACTGGATCGCGGCCGCAGTTGCGTGGTTCGTCACGTACTGGACCACGCCCACCGCCCGGTGGCTGGCGCGGCGGGTCGGCGCCGTGGACTACCCAGGCGGCCGGCGGATCAACCGCCGCCCCTTGCCACGCCTGGGCGGGGTGGCGCTGGGGCTTGGCATCTTCCTGGGGGCCCTGGTGGCCCTGCCCGTGGTCGGGGACGTCGCCGTGGTGCGCGAGCCCAAGCACCTGGTGCTGGCCGTCCCCTACGGGCGGGTGCCGCGGGAGTTCTGGGGCGTGCTGCTGGGCGGGCTCGCGATCCTCCTCGTGGGCCTGTACGACGACCTCCGGCAGGTCTCCGGCCGCGTGAAGTTCCCCCTCGTATACCTGGCCGCCGCAGTGCCCGTGGCCTTCGGCCTCACCACGCCCTTCGTCACGAACCCTCTCACCGGCCAGCTCACATCGCTCGGGGTGTGGGGCCAGGCCTTCACCGTGCTGTGGATCGGTTCGGCGGCCATCGCCATGAACTCCATCGACGGGGTGGACGGGCTCGCGGCGGGGATCGCGGCCATCGTGGCCGCCACCTTCTTCACCGCGGGCCTGCTGCGCGGTGCCGCGCTCCCCATGCTCGTGCTGTGTGCGGCGGTGGCGGGCAGTGCCGTGGCCTTCCTCCGGTACAACTTCAACCCGGCCCGGGTGATCATGGGAGACGCCGGGGCGCTGTTGCTCGGTTACCTGCTCGGCGCCTTGTCCGCGGCGGGGCTGTTCAAGACCCTGACCGCGCTGTCCTTGGCCGTCCCGCTGCTCGCCATGGGGGTTCCCATCTTCGACACGGCCTTCGCAATCCTGCGGCGCCTGCGACGCCGTGTGTCGGTGTTCCAGCCGGACCGGGGACACGTGCACCACCGACTGCTGGACCGCGGTCTGTCGCAGCGGCAGGCGGTGTTGCTCCTGTACGGGGCCACGGCCCTGCTGGGTGCCCTGAGCCTGGCCCTGTCCGGGTGGGTGGACCGCTGGATCCCGCTGAGCGTGGCCGGAGTGCTGGCCGGTGCCCTGTGGGTGACCGCCCGGCGGTTCGGCCTCCTGGCCCGCAGCCCGTGACCCTCCCGATCCCGGTGCTGGCCGTGGTGGGCACGCGGCCGGACGCCGTGAAGATGGCACCCGTGGTCAAGGCCCTGGAACAGGACCCCAACTTCCGCCCCGTGTTGGTCGCCACCGCCCAGCACCGGGAAATGCTGGACCAGGTCCTGCGGCTGTTCGACCTCAAGCCTCACGTGGACCTGGACGTGATGCGGCCCCGGCAGTCCCTGACCGAGGTCACGGTCCGGACCCTGGAGGGGCTCGACCGCGTGCTGGCCCGCGAGCGTCCCGCCCTCGTCCTGGTCCAGGGCGACGCGGCACCCTGCTTCTGCGGCGCGCTCGCAGCGTACTACCACCGCATCCCCGTGGGGCACGTGGAGGCGGGGCTAAGGACCCACGACAAGTACCGCCCCTTCCCCGAGGAGCTGTACCGCCGGATGACTGCGGCGGTGGCGGACCTGCACTTCGCCCCGACTCCGTGGGCGCGGGACAACCTGCTACGGGAGGGCTGCGACCCGGAGGCCGTCCACGTCACCGGCAACACCGTCATCGACGCCCTTCAGGCCATCGCGCCGCGGGTGCGGCCGGAGGGGCTGCCGCCGCTTGACCCGCACCGCCGCCTGCTCCTGGTGACCGCCCACCGGCGGGAGAACTGGGGCGAGCCCCTCCGACGGATCTGCGAGGCGGTCCGGGAGCTGGTGGCGCGTTTCCCGGACGTGGAGGTGGTGTTCTCCGTGCACCGCAACCCCGTGGTCCGGGAGGTGGTGCACGCCGTGCTGGGCGGGGTGGACCGCGTGCACCTGGTGGACCCACCGGACTACGGGCCGTTCGTGTACCTGGAACAGCGGGCCTACCTGATCCTCACGGACTCCGGGGGCGTCCAGGAGGAGGCGCCGGGGCTCGGGACGCCTGTGTTGGTCCTGCGGGACACCACCGAGCGGCCGGAGGGCGTGGCCGCGGGGGCGGTTCGCCTGGTGGGGACGGATCGGGACCGGGTGGTGTCGGAAGCCGCACGGCTGCTCCGGGACCCCGCTGCGCACCGCGCCATGGCCACGGCCACCAACCCCTACGGCGACGGCCGGGCGGCACAGCGGATCCTGCAGATCCTGCGGGTGTACTTCGGCCTAAGCCGGGAGCTGCCCGAGCCCTTCCGGCCCGCGAACCTTTGAACCCGGCTGCCCGTAGGAGTAGCATGGAGGGAACGATGCGGTTGGCGGCCATCTTCCTGATCGCAGTAGGGGTCGCTGCCGCGGCGGCGCCCGCGGACGTGGTGCGCGCCACCGTGGGCGGCGTGGTGGTGGAGGTCGTCCGCGCGGGCGAAGCGGTGGACGAGGGCGCGCCGCTGGTGTGGGTGCGCACCGCCACGAAGCCACGGGAGGTGGCCGCGCGTGCGCCCCGGGCGGGCACCGTGGTGGAGGTCCTGGTCCAGGTCGGCGCGCGCGTCCGGGTGGGCGACCCGGTGGTGCGGCTCAGCCCGTAGCCCACGCGCCTGTCGCGCGGTGCACGCACGCGGGTGTGTTAGCATGGGTCCAGACTCGCGGCGAGGTGCACCGCATGCGCAGAGGGCTCGCGTGGGGGTTTGCTCTCGTGTTGCTCGCCACCTTCTCCCTCCCCGGCTCGTGGGCTCAGGAGGACGCGGAGGTCTTCCCCCTTAGCCAGATCCGGCCCGGGATGCGCGGCGTGGGGCGCACGGTGGTCCAGGGCACACGGGTGGAGGAGTTCGGTTTTGAGGTCTTGGGCGTGACGGAAGGCCCGCCGGGGCGGCTGGTGCTGTTCCGGGGCTTCGGGCCGGTGATCCAACGGAGCGGCGGAACCGCCTCCGGGATGAGCGGCAGCCCCCTGTACCTAGACGGACGGTTCGCGGGTGCCGTCTCGTACGGCTACCGGTTTGCAGGCCCGGACAGCAACCTGGGACTGTTCACGCCCGCGGAGACCATGCTGGCCATCCTGCGGGACGGAAGGACCGAGGGGCGGACCACGGGGACGTTGCGGCTGCGCGAACCGGTCCGCGTGGGAGGCCGGTGGGTGCGCGGGGTGGCTCTGGCCGAGGACCCGGGACCGGGCTCGAAGGCGGTGGGTTCCGTCCCGGCCTTCGTGCCTGCGGCGGGCACCTTGCTCGTGTCGGGCGTGAGCGACCGTGCCTTCCGGCTGCTGCGCCAAACCCTGCGGTGGACGGACGTAGTCCCGGTGCAGAGCTACGGTGGCGTGGGGAGGTTCCCGACGCCTCCGCTGGTGCCGGGGAGCGCGGTGGGTGTCGCGCTGGTGCGCGGGGACGTGAACGTGTGGAGCATCGGGACTCTGTCGTACCGCCGCGGAGAGCGCTTCTTGGCCTTCGGGCACCGCATGTTTGGGTTCGGCCCGGTGGAGTACTTGCTCACCACCGCCTACGTACACACCGTGGTCCGCAGCCCGCAGTTCCCCTTCAAGGAGGGGGACGTGGGCGAAGCCGTGGGCACGGTCACCCAGGACCGGCTGGCGGGCGTGGCGGGTGCGCTGGGGCGGCTCCCGCGGGTGTTCAACGTGACGGTTGTGGTGGTGGACCAGGACCGCGGCCGGACCATCCGCAGGACCGCGCAGATGATCCGGCGCCCGGACTTGGCCCAGTTGCTCGCGCCCCAGGTGGCCCTGGCCGCGGTGGAGAACGCGTGGGACGCTGCAGGCGGCGGCACCGCAGAGGTCCGCATCAGCGCCCGGGGGGGAGGGCTCCCACGCCCGGTGGAGAGGACGAACGTGTTCTACAGCGCGCAGGACCTGGCCGCCGCCGCGGTGCTGGACGTACCGGACGCGGTGCGCTTTCTGTTCGGCAACGAGTACGCCTCGGTGGTGCCCGTGGACCTCAACGTGGAGGTCCGCCTGACCCGTGAGCGGAGGACGGTGTCGGTGTTGGGCGCGGAGGTGGCGAGCCGGACGGTGAGCCAAGGCGGGCGGCTGCGGGTGCGGCTGCGCCTGCGGCCGTTCCAATCCGCCGAACCCACCACCCAGACGGTGGAGATCGAGATCCCCCGCAACTTCCCGAGGGGGCCGGCCCTGCTGGTGGTGGGGAGCGCCGGCATCCAGCGGGACGACACCCCGCCCGCGGTCCTGCTGGCCCACAAGCTGCAGAACGAGCCGCCTGCGGCGGGCTTCCCGGACCTGGCACAGGCGCTGGAGTTCTTCGAGGACTTCGGGCGCAACACGGACGTCCTGCTCCAGCTCATCCCCGTGGGGGTCCCTCCCAGCGACGACCCCCAGCGGCGGTTCATCTACTTCGACGAGTTCGCAGGCCGCCTGGTGCGCACACAGTGGGTGGTGAAGGGCGAGCAGGTCGTCCCCATCGTGGTGGAGTAACCGCCGTCTGCACCGCGCGCGGGGACCGCACCCGCCGTGCGTCCCCGAGGGGGCGCCGTGGGTAGGGTGTACGTGGCCGTGGGGGTCGTGGCGGCGGCCCTCCTGGGGGTGTCGGTCGCAACGGCCGCAGCGCTCCGCAGCTCCGCCTTCGAATCCTGGGCCGCACGACTCGCCGCGCAGGCGCTCGCTCAGGCCACGGGCCAGCCCGCGTCCGTGGGGCGGGTCCGGGTGGACGTCGGCGGTGTCAGCGCCCAGGAGGTCCGGGTCGGCGCGGGGGTCCTCAAGGTCCGGCAGGTGCGGGTGGACTGGGACCCCTGGCGCCTTGCCACAAGCCTCGTCCATGGCCGGGGCGGCGTCGACGCGGTGCGCCGCATCATCCTGGACGCACCCGTGGTGGCCCTGGTCCGCGACGGGCGGGGCCGGTGGAACCTGGAGGACTTCTTCCGCCCGGCACCGGC
>BEII01000046.1 GCA_002898935.1 bacterium HR32 | reverse complement strand
GTCGGTGGCCCTGCTGTTTGAAAAACCTTCGTTGCGGACCCGGGTCACCTTCGAGGTGGGCGTGCGCGAGCTCGGCGGGTATGCGGTGTACCTGGCCCCCCAGGACGTCCAGCTCGGCGTCCGGGAGACCGCCGCGGACGTGGCGCGAAACCTCAGCCGGTGGGTGGACGGGGTTGTGGCGCGCGTCTACCGGCACGGGACCCTCCAGGAGATGGCGGACGCTTCTCCGGTCCCCGTGGTGAACGCGCTGTCGGACCGGGAGCACCCGTGCCAGGCGCTCGCCGACCTGCTCACTCTGGAGGAGAAGCTGGGTGGGTTTCAGGGCCGGAGGGTGGCGTGGGTGGGGGATGGGAACAACGTGTGCCACTCCTTCCTGCTGGCCGCGGCCAAGGTCGGGCTTTCGGTGCATGTGGCCACCCCGCCGGGCTACAGCCCGGACGCCGCGGTCATCGAGGCGGCCCGGCAAGCCGCGGCACGCTCCGGGGCGGCGGTGCAGGTCGGCACCGACCCCCGCGCCGCGGTGGCGGGCGCGCACGCGGTCTACACCGACGTTTGGACCAGCATGGGCCAGGAGTCCGAGCGGGAGCAGCGGGCTTCCCGGTTCCGTCCCTACCAGGTGAACGCTGCACTTTTGGCCCTGGCCGACCCCGCGGCGGTGGTCCTCCACTGCCTGCCTGCCCACCGGGGGGAGGAGATCACCGACGACGTGCTGGACGGCCCCCAGTCCGTGGTCCTCGACCAGGCGGAGAACCGGCTGCACGTGCAAAAGGCGTTGTTGGCCCTCGTTCTGTAAGAGGGAGATCCAGTGAGCCGATGTCGCTGCCCGTAGCCGTCCGGCCCAACGACCTGGTGGACATCGCCATCGTGGCGTTCATGGTCTACCAGCTGATGATGCTGATCCGGGGCACCCGGGCGGTCCAGCTGGTGCAGGGGATGGCGGTCCTGTTCGTAGCGTACGCGGCGGCCACGGCGCTCGGCCTGCACACGCTGCGGGCCATCCTCGGCTACCTGGGGGCCATCATCCCGGTGGCCCTGCTCGTCCTGTTCCAGCCGGAGCTTCGGCGGATCCTCGAGCAGATCGGCCGGGGCCGGTTCCTGTGGTCTGGCGGTCCTCTGGATCGGGAGGTGGCGTTGCGCCTGGCGCATGACGTGGCCCGGGCCGCCCGCGTCCTGGCGGAGCGCCGGCACGGCGGCCTGGTGGTGCTCGAGCGGCGGACGGGCCTGGGGGACTTCGCGGAGACGGGGGTCCGGCTGGACGCTCTGCTCAGCGTGCCGCTGCTGCTGAACATCTTCCACCCGAACACCCCCCTGCACGACGGGGCGGTCATCGTGCGCGGCAACCGCGTGCTCGCCGCAGGCTGTGTCCTTCCCCTGAGCGAGAGCCCCCTGTTGAGCCGCGCCCTGGGGACCCGACACCGCGCCGCGGTGGGGATCACGGAGGGGACGGACGCGGTGGCCGTGGCGGTGTCGGAAGAGACGGGGACGGTGTCCCTGGCCCGGGACGGGACCCTAAGCCGCGGGCTGAGCGAGGAGGAGCTTCGGGCAGAACTACTCCGGCTGTTCGCCCCGACCCCTGCGCGCACCGCCACGCCGTGGCCGTGGCGGCGCGGGGCATAGGGGGTGCGGGGTGCGGACCCGTGAGCGAAACCTGTACCGGGTCCTGTCCCTGGCGGTGGCCGTGGCCCTCTGGTACATGGTGGGCGCGGACCGCAACCCGCAGGTCGAACGCACCGTCTCCGCAGAGCTGCGCGCAAGGGGCCTTCCCGCCGGCCTGCAGGTGCTGCGGCTGCCCTCGCGGGTGGAGGCCAGGGTGCGCGGACCCAGGTCGGCCATGGTAGAGCTCGGCACGAACTCCCTGGAGGCGTACGTGGACCTCAGCGAGGTCACCGAGCCCGGGGAGTACCGGGTGCCGGTGCGGGCGCAGATCCCCGCTCCTGGAGTCCAGGTCGTCTCCCTGGAGCCGGACGAGGTCGTGGTGTCGGTCGACGCGGTGGCGCGCCGTCAGGTGCCGGTGGAGGTGGACCTCCAGGGCAGCCCGCTGCCCGGGGTGGTCGTGGGACAGCCCTCGGTGCAGCCAGGCCGCGTGGCGGTCCAGGGCCCGCGCTCCCTCGTCCAGCAGGTGCAGCGGGCGTGGGTAGCGGTGGACGTGAGCGGGTTACGTGCCTCTCTGACCCAGAGCTTGCGGGTAAGGGTGGTGGACGCGAGCGGCGCGGAGCTAGCGGGCCTTGCGGTGCAGCCGCAGAACGTACAGGTCACGGTCCCGGTGGGTGAAGGCACCTTGACGCGGACGGTGCCGGTGGTGCCTACGGTCACCGGCCAGCCTCCGCCTGGCCTGTCGGTGGCGCTGGTGGAGGCCGCGCCGTCGGTGGTGACGGTACGGGGCCCCCAGGATCTGGTGGTGAACCTGTCCGTCGTGCTCACCGAGCCTGTGGACGTGAGCGCTGTGGAGGGCGAGGTAAGGCGCAGGGTCCGGCTCCGCCTACCCCCCCGGGTCCGGGCGGACGAGGGGTCCACGGTGTCCGTGCGCGTGGCGGTACTGCCAACCCCTGTCTCCCGGGAGTTTGCGGTGGTGGTCCGCCTTCGGGGCGCTAGCCCTGCCGTGGAGGTGGCACTGCAACCCTCTGCGGTGCGAGTGGCCGTGGTGGGGCCGAAGGAGGCGGTGGAACGGCTGCGCGCGGACCAGGTGGAGGCGTACGTGACCCTCACGGGCCAGGAGACGGGGTCTTTGAGGCTGCCGGTGCGCCTGGAAGTCCCGGAGGGCGTGGTGGTGGCCTGGCTGGACCCCGCGGAGGTGTCGGTGACGGTGCGTCGGAGGTAGAGTTGGCCCGCCTGTTCGGGACGGACGGTGTGCGCGGGGTCGCCAACGAGACCCTGACCCCGGAGATGGCCCTGGCCTTGGGCCGGGCCGCGGCCCACGTGCTGGGGCCGCGGGGCTCGTTCCTGGTGGGCAGGGACACCCGGCTGTCCGGGCCCATGCTGGAGGCGGCGCTCGTCGCCGGCCTGTGCTCTGCGGGCGCCCGCGCGGTGCGGGCAGGAGTCGTGCCCACCCCTGCGGTGGCGTACTTGACCCGGCTCGTCGGGGCGAGCGCGGGCGCGGTGATCTCCGCGTCCCACAACCCCATCGAGGACAACGGGATCAAGTTCTTCGGCGCGGACGGCCGCAAACTGACGGACGCCGTGGAGGAGGCCATCGAGGCTGCCCTGCAGGACACCGCGCCCCGCCCCGTGGGGGTGGAGGTGGGGGTGCCTTCGGAGTTGGTGGACGCCGAGGAGCGCTACCTCCGGTTCCTGGTCCGGCACGCGCCCCGGGTGCCGGGCCTGCGCGTCGTGGTGGACTGCGCCTACGGCGCTGCCTACCGGGTGGCACCGGAGCTGTGGTCCCTGCTGGGTGCCGAGGTGGTCGCGCTGCACGACGAGCCGGACGGGGCGCGGATCAACGTGCGCTGCGGGTCCACCCACCCGGAGGCGCTGCGACGGGCGGTACGGGAGTGCAGGGCCCACGTGGGCTTCGCGCACGACGGCGACGCCGACCGGGTGATCGCCGTGGACGAGCGCGGGGAGGTGGTGGACGGGGACCTGATCCTCACGGTGTGCGCGCGTCACCTGCGGGCGCAGGGCCAATTGGAGCCTCCGGTGGTGGTGGTCACCGTGATGACGAACCTGGGTGTCGAGCGGGTCCTGCGGTCGGAGGGGATCGAGGTGGTGCGCGCGCCGGTGGGCGACCGGTACGTGCTAGAGCGCATGGAGGCGTTGGGGGCGACGCTGGGAGGGGAACAGAGCGGGCACGTGATCTTCCGCCACCTGAGCACCACGGGGGACGGGCTGCTGACCGCGGTCCAGCTCGTCAGCGCCATGGTGCACAGCGGGAAGCCGCTCAGCCAGCTGGTGGGCGAGGTGCCCCGCTACCCGCAGGTGCTGCGCAACGTGTCGGTGCCGGGCCGGTCGCGGGACCGGGTGGTGGACCACCCCACGGTACGCCAGCGGGTAGAGGACGTTGAGCGGAGGGTAGGCGGTCGGGGCCGGGTACTGATCCGGCCGTCCGGCACGGAGCCTGTGGTCCGGGTGATGGTCGAGCACGAGGACGCGGAACGCGCGCACCAGCTCGCGGAAGAGCTGGTGGCGTGCGTCCGAAAGGCCGCGCGGGAATCCCCCGGTGGACCGTGACCGCGTGATGACCCTGGCCTGGATGGCCGCCATCGGGGTGGGCGGGCTGTTGCCGCCCCTGGGCCCCTCAGGGTTCCAGCCCGGAGGCACGCTGTACCATCTCGTGGGCTTCTCGGTCCTCACGGTCCTGCTGAGCCGAACCCTGCCGTGGGCCCGGGCCGCGGCGGTCGCCTGGCTGTACGGGGTGCTGCTCGAAGGCGTACAGGCGTTCTTCCCCTACCGGGGTGCAGAGGTCGCAGACCTCGCAGTCAACCTGGTGGCCGTGGTGCTCGGCCTGGTGGCGGTCGCGGTCCGGCGCGCCTGGCAGGCCGCTTCCTGAGGCGTCCTCCCCCTCGTACGCCTCAGTTCACCGGCCGGGACAGGGCGGAGGCCCTCCTCCGGCGCGAGTGGCGAACCGTTTGGACGTACCCGGTTCGGTCACCTGGTGGGTTGCGGCGCGGGCGCGGGTCTGATACACAACGGCTAGAAGCCGGAGGGAGGTGAGAGGGGGACTGAGGTGGGTCGGAGCGCCAGGACCCGCAGCGTTTTTGCGGGTTGACGAGGAGGGGGATCTCGACGGGAGGCTTTGCCTCCTGCTCGGCGGGTGACCCCAGGCCCGGCCGGCGGGCCTCCGGAAGCCCATCCGGTAAGCAAAAGGCAGCTGACAAAGCCCGGGGGTGACCCCGGGACAAAGGGCTGCTGGCCGGTACGGTCAGAGACCTCGGATCGTCGCGCAGGGCGTCCCACCTACGCGCGGCGGGCTTCCCTTGCCTAGTCAGATGCGGACCGTCTCGGGGCTCGATCTTTGGCCCGGGGCGGGCGTGTGAGTGCATTTCACCACGGGAGGAGGAGGACCATGCGGACCACCCTGAGCGTCATCAAGGCAGACGTGGGCAGCGTGGGCGGGCACACCTTGCCCAGCCGGGAGCTGCTGGAGGCGGTACGGGAGCGGGTGCTGCCCGAGCGGGGCCGACTCCTGGTGGACGCCTACGTGACCCACACGGGCGACGACGTGTGCTTGATCCTGTCCCACCGCCGTGGGGTCGGGGACCGGGACGTCCACGCCCTGGCGTGGGAGGCCTTCCGTGCGGGGGCGGAGGTGGCCAAACGGCAGGGCTTGTACGGCGCGGGCCAGGACCTGCTCAAGGACGCGTTCTCGGGGAACGTGCGCGGGCTCGGCCCCGCGGCCGCGGAGATGGAGTTTGAAGAGCGGCCCAACGAGGCGGTGGTGGTGTTCGCCGCGGACAAGACCGAGCCCGGGGCGTTCAACCTCCCGCTGTACCTGGCGTTCGCGGACCCCATGTACTCCTCGGGTCTGCTGCTGTCTCCGGAGCTGCACCAGGGGTTTCGGTTCCGGATCATGGACGTGGACTACACCGAGGGCGACCGGGTGATCGCCCTGGACGCGCCCGACCGGCTGTACGACATCGCCGCCCTGCTGCGGGACACCCACCGGTACGTGATCGAGTCCATCTGGTCCCGCAAGTACCCGCACGAGCAGGCGGCGGCGGTCTCCACCACCCGGCTGCGCAACATCGCGGGACGCTACGTGGGCAAGGACGACCCGGTGGCCATCGTGCGGGTGCAGAAGATCTTCCCCGCCACCGAGGAGTTCGGGCCGCCCTTCGCCCTCGCACCCTTCGTGGCCGGGGACACCCGGGGCAGCCACAACCTGCCGCTCATGCCGGTGCCCATCAACACGCCGGCCAGCACGTTCTTCTGCTGCCCCATGGTCTCGGGGCTGGCCTTCTCGGTGCACGAGGGCCGCTTCACCGAGCCTACGGACCTGTTTGCAGACCCGTTCTGGGCCCCCGTGCGCGAGCAGGTGGCAGCCAAGGCCCTGGAGATGCGCAAGCAGGGCTTCTTCGGGCCTGCCATGCTCCCCATGTCCGAGCTGGAGTACGGGGGCATCGTGACGCGCCTGGAGGCGCTGGACAAGGAGTTCACCGTCCGGCGGGAGCCAGAGCCGGCGGTCGCCGGCCAGTAAGGCGGCCATCTAGCCCCGACGGGTTCTACTTCGGGGCCACACGAGGAGACGCGTATGTGCGGCATCATGGGGTACATCGGAGACCGGCCGGCGGCTCCCATCCTGCTGGACGGCCTCGCGCGCCTGGAGTACCGCGGCTACGACTCCGCAGGGGTGGCGGTGGCCCACAACGGCACCGTGGCGGTGCGGAAGGCCGCGGGCAAGCTGGCACGCCTGCGGGAGATGCTGGAGCGGGAGCCGCTGCCCGGCACCGTGGGGATCGGGCACACCCGGTGGGCCACCCACGGCCAGCCCACGGACACCAACGCCCACCCCCACACGGACGAGTCGGGCCGGTTCGTGGTGATCCACAACGGGATCATCGAGAACTTCCTGCCCCTGCGGGAGGAGCTGGCGGCCCGCGGCCACCGGCTGCGGTCGGACACGGACACCGAGGTGCTGGCGCACCTGATCGAGGAGGAGTACCGCGGGGACATCGTGGAGGCCACCCGCAGGGCGGTGTCGCGGGCCGCGGGCGCGTACGCCCTGGTGGTCCTGTGCGCCCACGAGCCCGGCCGCATCGTGGCCGTGCGGATGATCAGCCCCCTTGTGGTGGGCTTCGGCGAGGGCGAGATGCTGCTCGCCTCCGACATCCCGGCCCTGCTGCCCCACACGCGGGACGTGCTGGTGGTGGAGGACGGCGAGCTCGTGGTCCTGACCCGGGACGCCGTGCGGGTGGAGACGCTGGAGGGCCGACCCGTGGCGCGGCAGCGGCTGCACGTGACGTGGACCGCGGAGCAGGCGGAGCGCGGCGGCTTCCCCCACTTCATGCTGAAGGAGATCTACGAGCAGCCGCGAGCCCTCCAGGAGACCCTCATGGGCCGGCTGGACGGCCCGGACTCCGTCACCCTAGAGGGCGTGCACCTGGACGCAGCCTTCGCCCGGAGCCTGGAGAAGGTCTGGATCACGGCCTGCGGGACGGCCTACCACGCGGGGCTGGTCGGCCGCTACCTGTTCGAGCGGGTGCTGCGCGTGGCCACCGAGGCGGACTACGCCCACGAGCTGCGCTACCGGGACCCCCTGGTGGAGCCCGGGCACTTGGTGGTGGCCATCAGCCAGTCCGGGGAGACCGCGGACACCCTGGCCGCGGCGCGACTGTGCCGGTCCCGGGGTGCCCGTGTGCTGGCGGTGACCAACGTGGTGGGTAGCACCCTGAGCCGCGAAGCCGACGACGTGCTCTACACGCGGGCCGGCCCGGAGATCGCCGTGGCGTCCACCAAGGCGTACCTGACCATGCTGGTGGGCCAGGTCCTCCTGACCCTGCACCTGGCTCGGCTTCGGGGCGCGCTGGCGGCTGAGGCGACCCGACACCTGGTGGAGGAACTCACCCTCCTGCCCCGCAAGGTGCAGGAAGTCCTGAACCACCCGGCACCCGTGGAGGCGCTGGCCCGGGAGATCGCGTGCTGCGAGCACGTGTACTTCATCGGCCGCGGACTGGACTACGCGGTGGCCATGGAGGGCTCCCTCAAGCTCAAGGAGATTTCCTACATCCACTCGGAGGCCATGCCCGCGGGCGAGCTCAAGCACGGGACCCTGGCCCTGGTAACCCCTGGTACCCCGGTGGTGGTGGTGCTGACCCAGCGGCACGTGTACGAGAAGACCATCTCCGGACTTCAGGAGGTCAAGGCGCGGGGCGCCCGGGTGATCGCCGTGGCCTACGAGGACGACCCGGAGATCGAAAAGCACGCGGACCGGGTGCTGCGCGTGCCCCGGACCCACGACTTCCTGAGTCCCGTGGTGAGCATGGTGCCCCTCCAGCTATTGGCCTACTGGGTGGCCCGGGAGCGGGGGCACGACATCGACCAGCCCCGCAACCTGGCCAAGAGCGTGACGGTGGAGTAGCGGGAATCCCCGGCCCCCGCGGCGAACCCTGTGCGCGTGCACGGGACGCCCGGGGGTCTGGACCCCGCCCTCGTAGAGCTGCTGGCCTGCCCCGCGTGCCACGCGCCGGTGCGGCCCGTCGGCGACCGGTTGGTCTGCTCGGCTTGTGGCCTGCGGTTCCCCGTGCGAGACGGGATCCCGGTCATGTTGCTGGAGGAGGCGGAGCCGCCCGAGGGGGAGACGTAGGTGGTCGTAGGGGTCGGGGTGGACGTGGTGGAGGTGGAGCGGGTCGAGCGCGCGCTGCGCCGGTGGGGGGAGGCGTTCCTCGCGCGGGTGTACACGCCGTCCGAACGCAAACGGGCGGGCGGGCGTGCGGGCGTAGCGCGCCTTGCGGCGCGGTTCGCGGCGAAGGAGGCCGTGATGAAGGCGCTGGGCGTGGGGTGGGGCCGACTCCGGTTTTCTGACATCGAGATCGTCTCGGACGGCAACGGGCACCCGGTCGCGCGGTTGCACGGAGGGGCGGCGCAGGTGGCCCGGGC
>BEII01000045.1 GCA_002898935.1 bacterium HR32 | reverse complement strand
CGTGCAGGCGGTCCTGGCCGCCAACAACGCCTTCCACGACGAGCTGGCCCGCCGCTGTGGCAACAGCCTGTTGGAGTCCCTGATCAACAACCTGCGCAACCGCATCATCCTGCTGCGGGTGGAGTCCCTGTCGCTGCCCGGACGGCCTCCGCGGTCGGTGGCCGAGCACCGGGATGTCCTGGGCCACGTGCGCGCGCACGACCCGGAGGGCGCGCGCCGGTCCATGGAGGCCCACATCCTGCGGGCGTGGGAAGCGGCCCGCCAACAACTCACGGAGGAGGGGAAGCGGTGAACCCCAAGATGGCCGTCACGGCCCGCCGCGTGTTCGAGCAGGTGCTGGCGGTCCGACCCGGGGAGCGGGTGGTGATCGTCACGGACTTCGAGCGGCCGAGGACCATCACAGACCTGCTGGCCTCCGTCGCCACCCTGTACGGCTGCGAGGTGGTGGTGGTGGGCATGACCGCGCGGGAGATGGGCGGCGAGGAACCGCCCCCGGCGGTGGCGGCGGCCATGCGCGAGGCGGACGCGGTGATCGTGCAGACGTCCCACTCCATGACCCACACCAACGCGGAGCGGGAAGCGCTGAAGGCCGGGGCCCGCGTGTGCAACGTGCGCGAGGTGGACGAGGAGATGATGGTCCGCGGCGGGATGACCGCCGACTACGAGGTGGTGGACCGAATCACCCGGCGGGCGGTGGAGCTCCTGGGAGAAGCCCGGACCGCCCGCGTTACGACCCCGGAGGGCACAGACCTCCGCATGGACCTGCAGGGCCGGCCCGCCTTCGGGCTCTCGGGCTTCGCCCGCGAGCCAGGTCAGTTCTCCGGGCTGCCGGACGGGGAAGCGGCCATCGCGCCCGTGGAGGGCACCACCGAAGGCGTCCTGGTGAACCCGTACCTGATCGAGAAGATCGGCCTGGTGCGCGAGCCCTTCCGGATCGAGGTGGAAGGCGGCCGCATCGTCCGGGTGGAGGGGGGTGCGGAGGCGCAGGCCTTGCGGGAGATCCTGGACCGCAAGGACCCCGGCGCCCGGAACTTCGCCGCAGAGCTCGCCCTGGGCACCAACCCCGCCTGCCGCGCCATCCCCAAGAGCCGGGAGGTCAAGAAGCGGCTCGGGCAAGCGCACGTGGCCCTCGGGGACAACCTGAGCCTCGCGGGCGCGGTGGAGAGTGCTGTGCACCTGGACATCGTCCTGCTGCGGGCCACCGTGTCCCTGGACGGGGAGGTGGTCTTACGGGACGGAGACCCGTTGTTCGCGCACGGACTGGTCTGACGACGGAAAGGGGGGACGGACCATGGGACGCAACGCGGTTCGGTTGTGGTTGGCGGTGGCGCTGGTGTTGGGCCTGAGCCTTACGGCTGCGGGCCAGGCTCGGTACCCGACCAAGCCCATCGTGCTCGTCACCCACTCCAGCCCGGGGGCAGGCGGCGACCTGTTCCTGCGGAACCTGGCCAAGCACCTAGAGGGGATCGTGCCGGTGCCCCTGGTGGTGGAGAACCGGCCGGGCGGGGCGAGCAGCCGGGCGGTGACCTACGTGGCGACAAGCCCCAAGGATGGCTACGTGCTGTACGGGGCCACGCCGACGCTGCTCCAGACACCCATCATCGCCAAGACGCCGCACTCGTACCTGGACCTGCAGCCGGTGGCCAACGTGTTCTTCGACCCCATGATCCTGTACGTGCGCTCGGCCTCGCCGTGGCGGAGCCTGCGGGATGTGGTGGAGGCAGCGAAGCAGCGGCCGGGCCAGATCCGGTTCGGCGCGGCCACCCCGGGCTCCGTGGAGCACATGATCGCCCATGAGGTCCAGAAGGTGGCGAAGATCCAGGTGCAGCCGGTGACCTTCGAGGGCGGTGGCGACTTGCTGGTGGCGGTCCTGGGCGGTCACGTGGACCTGGGGGTGGGCGAGTACGCAGAGGTGGCGTCCCAGGTTCAGGCGGGCCAGGTCCGGGTGCTGAACTCCTTCACCGAACGGCGCGTCCCCGGCGCGGCATTCCCCACGGCCAAGGAACTGGGCTTCCCCATCGTGCGGGAGAAGTTCCGGGGGCTGTTGGGCCCGAAGGGGATGGACCCCGAGGCGGTGGCGTACTGGGAGCGTGCGATCCAGCAGGTCCTGCGCAAGCCGGAGTACCGGCAGTACTACGAGTCGGTGTACCTGGTCCCCGCGTACATGGACCACGTGCAGTTCCGCCTGTACCTCGACCGCACCAACCAGACCCTGCGCCGGTACCTGAAGGAGATCGGCGTGATCCGCTAAACGGGGGCCGTCTTGCGGCGCGCGGACCTGGTGGCGGGAGTCCTGTTGCTGGCCCTGGCCGGGGTGTACCTGCAGCAGTCGCTGGGTATTGAGCGCGGGTTCGCCTCGGACCGGTTGGGTCCTGCGTTCTTCCCGCAGCTGCTGGGCGCCACGCTGGCGGTGCTGGCGGGGGCGCTGGTGGTCCGTGCGGTCTTGAAGCGCTCGGACCCCACCCCGCTTCCGCCCGCGCGTGTGGGGTTGCTGTGGGCCGTGGTGGGCCTGCTGGTGGGATACGCGGTCGTCATGCCCTACGTGGGCTTCCTCCTCGCCACCCCGCCGCTGCTGGCCGCGGTCACCGTGGCCCTGGGGCTGCGGCAGCCACTGCTCGTGGTGGCTCCTGCGCTGGGTATCACGTTGGTGCTGTACGCGGTGTTCGGGCGGCTGCTCGGGGTCCTGTTCCCCCGAGGGCCGCTGGGAGGCTGGTGATGCTGGAGCGGTTCGCGCTGGGCGCGCAGGTGGCTTTCCACCCCACCGCCCTGCTGATGACGTTGGTGGGTGTGGCGTGGGGCATCGTGGGTGGGGCTTTGCCCGGCATCTCGGGCTCCATCGCCATGGCCTTGCTCCTTCCCTTGACCTTCGGGATGGACCCCGCGGTGGCCCTCATGATGCTGGCAGGCGTGTACGTGGGCGCCATGTACGGGGGCTCCATCACCGCGATCCTGATCAGCACCCCCGGCACGCCCGGAGCCGCGGCCACGGTGGTGGACGGGTACGAACTCCACCGCCGCGGACAGAGCGGGAAGGCGCTGGGTGTGTCGCTGGTGACCGGCACCATCGGGGGGGTCGTCGGCGTGTTCATCCTGGTGGGGATGGCGGTGCCGCTGTCCAAGATCGCCCTGGCCTTCGGGCCGCCGGAGTACTTCGCCCTGGGCGTGTTCGGGCTCGCCCTCATCAGCAGCTTCGTGGGCCGGGACCTGGTGAAGGGGCTCGTGTCCGCCCTGTTGGGCCTGATCCTGGCCACGATCGGCATCGACCCCTTCGCGGGGACCCCACGGTTCGCCTTCGGGAACGTGGACCTGCTGAGCGGGGTGGCTGCCCCCGCAGGGATGATCGGGCTGTTCGCGGTATCCGAGATCCTCCACCAGATCGCGGAGGGAGGAGACTGGGAACGTATCCGGGGCCGGTACAGCACGCAACTGCCGAGCCTGCGGGAGATCTGGAGCCTTCGAGTCGCGACGCTGATCGGCATCGTGTTCGGCACCATCGAAGGCCTGCTGCCCGGGGGTGGCGGGGCCATCGCGTCCTTCATCGCGTACAACGAGGCCAAGCGGTGGTCCAAGCGGCCCGAGGAGTTCGGCCGCGGTTCCCTCGAGGGGGTGGCGGCGCCGGAGACGGCCAACAACGTGGTCACCGCCACGGCGCTGATCCCTCTGCTGACCTTCGGCATCCCGGGCTCCAACTCTGCGGCCATCCTGCTGACCGCGATGATGCTGCACGGGGTCCAGCCGGGTCCTGCCCTGTTCGACCGCACCCCGCACATCGTGTACGGGCTCTTCGTCGGTCTGCTGGTGGCGAACGTCATGATGCTGGTCCTGGGCTACCTGGCCCTGCGGCCGTCCATCGCCATCGTGAACGTGCGCCGGCCGTTGCTCCTGAGCGGGATTCTGGGGCTGGTGCTGGTGGGTGCGTACTCCATCAACAACCGGATGTTCGAGGTGTGGATCGTGTTGGTCACGGGTCTAGTGGGGTACGCCATGCGGCGCTACGGCTACAACGTGCTGGCCATGGTTCTGGGCCTCGTGCTGGGCTTCATGGTGGAGGCGAACCTCCGCCGGTCCCTGCTCATCTCCCTGGGCGACCCGTGGGTCTTCTTCACCCGGCCCATCTCCGCCGTGCTCCTGGCCCTGGCGTTGGCGACCTTCGTGTCGCCCATCCTGCGCAGGGTGCGGGAGGAACGCCGGGCCGCACACGCAGAGGGCGTGGCGCGGCCGGCTGCTGGCTAGATGGACCTCGGCCTGCGGGGCCAAAGCGTGTTGGTGGTGGGCGCGAGCCGCGGCGTCGGCCGGGCCACGGCGATCCTGCTGGCGGAGGAGGGAGCCCACCTCGGCCTCGTGGCCCGGGACGAGGCCGCCCTCGAGCGCGTGGCACAGGAGGTCTGGGAGCGGGGCGCTCCGGCCCAGTGGGTGCGGGCGGACGTGACAGACCCGGAGCAGGCCGCGCGTGCGGTGGCGGCCCTGTCCGAGGGAGGGCTGGACGCGCTGGTGCACGTGGCGGGCAGCGGCTTCCGGGTCCCGTTCGCTCAGGCAGGCGACGAGGTCTGGCGCGAAGCGTTGGAGCTGAACCTGCTGGCCGCGGTGCGGGTGGTGCGGACGGCGTTGCCCGCGCTGCGGGAGGGGAGCCGGGTGGTGCTGGTGGGCTCGGCCTCCGGCAAGCGGCCTCACCTGGGCCAGTCGCCTTCCAACGCGGCGAAGGCAGCGCTCGCGAGCCTGACCGCCAGCCTGGCGGAGGAGCTGGCGCCGAGGGTTCGGGTGAACTGCGTGGCGCCGGGCCGCATCCTCACGGAACGCAGGCTCGCGCGGCTCGAGGAGCTGGCCGCGCGCCGCGGCGTACGGCTCTCGGAGGTTGTCCAGGAGGACGCGGAGGAGATCCCGCTCGGCCGGCACGGCCGGCCGGAGGAAGTGGCCGCCGCGGTGGTGTTCCTCGCCTCGCCCCGGTCGAGCTACGTGACCGGGCAGACGCTGGTCGTGGACGGAGGGTGGGTGAGGTCGGTGTGAGCGCAGAACAGATCTTGTCCGCCGTCGGGGTCGTGGGCGCGGGGGTTGCCGGAGGACTCCTCGGGATTCGGCTGCGGCTGCCCGCAGGGGCCCTGCTGGGTGGGCTCGTGGGCTCCCTGCTCGCCCTCTCGGTCCTGCCGGGCGCGGTCCCGGCCGTGGATCCCTCGGTGCGGCGCTGGCTTCAGATCGCGGTGGGGATTACCCTCGGGTCGCGGGTGCGTCCGGACACCCTCCCCAACGTGCGACGGGCTTCCCGGGCCGCGTTCCTGGTGGTACTGGCAGCGCTCTTGGGTGCCCTGGGAGGGGCGTGGCTGGTACAGCGGGCCGCAGGGCTCGAGTGGGGCACGGCGTTGCTCGCGGCCACCCCCGGTGGGATGCCCGAGATGGTGTTGATCGCGCTGGCCCTGGACCGACCCGTGGACGTGGTCACCACGGTGCAGCTGGTCCGCGTGGTGGTGACGCTGCTCATCACCCTCCCCCTCATCCGGCTGTGGTTGCGCCGGTGGGAGGCGCAGGCGTGAAGGAGCTCACCGCCACCTTGGGCGTGGGGGTCGCCGCGGGCTGGCTGGCTCTATGGCTCGGCGTGCCCGCGGGAGGGCTCGTAGGGTCCATGGTGGCGGTGGCCGCACTGCGGCTCGCAGGCGGGCCGGTGCGCGAGATCTCGCTGCAGGTCCGGCGGGCGGTGCAGCTCGCCGTAGGTATCATCCTCGCAGCCTCCGCCACCTGGCACCCGGAGGTCGCGCGCCGGGTCCTGCTGGCGGCCCTGGGCCTAACCGCGTATCTGCTGGTGGTGTCCGCCCTGATCGCTTGGGGCGTGAGCGCGCTCACGCGTTGGCCGTGGCCCATCGCCTTCCTCAGCTCTGCCCCCGCCGGCCTCACGGAGATCTCCATGGCCGCGGACGACATGGGCCTGGACGCACCGTCCATCGCCTCGCTGCACGTGGTGCGGGTGATCACCGTGATCGCCTGCGTGCCCTGGCTGGTGGCCTGGGGCGGCGGATAGGCCTTCTACTGGCTGAAGCAGGAAGCACGGCGCTAGTGTCCTGAGTCGAGATTGCGATTAAGAAATCTGGCAAAGCTCGCCAGGATCTGGTCGGCGCTCTTGGTCCAGACGAAGGGCTTGGGGTCGCGATTGCGATGGTCGATGTACCGGTAGATGGCCTGCTCCAGTTCGCGGGTGCTGCGGTGGGTACCCCGGCGGATTTGCTTCTCCGTGATGGCGGCGAAGAAGCGCTCCACGAGGTTCAGCCAGGTCGCGCCCGTTGGCGTGAAGTGGAGATGGAAGCGCGGGTGGCGGAGTAGCCAGCGGTGGATCATCGGCGTCTTGTGGGTGCTGGAGTTGTCGAGGATCAGGTGGACGTCCAGATCTGCCGGGACGTGGGCATCCACATGGCTCAGGAAGCGGCGAAACTCCACCGAGCGGTGTCGACGGTGACATTTGCCCAGCACCTCACCCGTCTTCACGACCAGCGCGGCGAAGAGGGAGGTTGTGCCGTGCCGCCGGTAGTCATGGGTGCGGCGCTCGACTTGCCCGGGACGCATGGGCAGCAGGGGCTGGGTGCGATCCAGGGCCTGGATCTGGCTCTTCTCATCCACGCAGAGGACGAGGGCCTGGTCCGGGGGATTCAGGTAGAGGCCCACGATGTCCCGGACCTTCTCGATGAACAAGGGATCCTGGGAGAGCTTGAAGGTCTCGCTCCGATGCGGCTGCAGCCCGAAGGCCCGCCAGATCCGGCTGATGGCACTCTGGCTCATCCCGGTTCGCCGGGCCATCGACCGTGTGCTCCAGTGGGTGGCGTCGGCAGGACGCGTCTCCAAGGTCAAGGTGATGACCTGCGCCACCTCGGCATCAGTAATGGTCCGGGGGGCCCCTGGGCGCGGCTCATCCAGCAAGCCATCCAACCGGGCCGACAGGAACCGCCGACGCCACTTGCTAACGGTTTGCTCCGTGAGGTGCAGGTAGTTGGCAATCTCGCGGTTCGACACCCCGTCCGCCGCGGCCAAGATCAGCCGGGCACGCAGGGCCAAGGCCTGAGCGGTCTTCCGGCGCTGCACCCACTGCTGGAGGGTCTCGCGCTCGTCGGGGGTCAAGGTCACAGGGGCGAGAGGACGTCCGCGCGGCATCGGGTGAAACCTCCCGGTGAGGCTTTCACCCACCATAGGGGTCGGCAGAGAATAATGCAACATATTTCTAACTCAGGACACTAGCGCCGGTTCGACGTCAGGCCGAGCCGCGCGGCCGCCATGCCGGCCTCGCCCCGGGTCCGCACGCCCAGCTTGCTGAGGATGGACGAGACGTGGTGGTCGACCGTCTTGGCCGAGAGGAACAGGCGGGCCGCGATCTCGGCGTTCGCCAGGCCTTCCGCCACCAGCGTCAGGACCTCGAGCTCGCGGGCGGTCAGTCCCGCCGGATTGCGGCGCGTGGCTGGCCGCGGGCCGCGGGGGATGCCGCGGACCCCCCGTGCGCGGAGGGCGCGCCGAACCCGCTCGGCCGCCGGGCGTGCTCCGAGCTCTTCGAAGATGTCCAACGCCGAGCGCTGGGCCGCCTCGTCACCTTCGGCCAGCGCCATCGCCTGCTCGTAGGGACAGCCGATCCGTGCCCAGGCGTCCGCGGCCGCGCGCCATTCGCCTCGCATCTGCAACGCGAACGGCTCGGCGCTCTGCTCGGGGGGTGCCGCCAGCGCGCCCGCCTTCCAGAGCCAGTATGCCAGCTCGCCGATCGCCCAGCGGCTGCCGAGGCGCTGGGCCAGGGCGAGGGTCGGTTCCACCAGGGCCGGGATCCGGTCGGGCTCTCCGGAGAGCCAGGCGAGCTCGGCTCTGCCGGCCGCAGCCGGCCACAGGCGCTGGAGGTCGCCGGTGGCCTCGGCCAGCCTCCAGGCCTGATCGAGGGCCTCCGTTGCCTGCGGGTCGCCGCGGCGCGTCCGGATGCGTCCGAGCACGGTGAACGCCACGATCGGGGTGATCGGCGAGACGCCCGGCGTCGATGCCACCTGCGTGGCCAGCTCGCCGGCCTCCGCCCACCTGCCTTGTGCGAACCGCACGCGCGCGAGCCAGGCGGTGGCGTAGTGCACCTGCGCGTCCAGGTCGCGCTGCGCCGAGAACGCGATGGTCTCTTCCAGGTAGCGGAGCGCGGTCGGGTAGTCGCGGATCTCGCCGGACGCGCTGCCCAGGTTGCCGAGGGCCACGGCAGCGACGGTGTCGAGACCTGCCTGCCTCGCCAACCGGAAGCTCTCCTCCAGCCTGGCGATTCCCTCGCGGCGTTCCAGGAGGACGATCTCCGTGGACCCCACCGCGTTCAGAGCCCGCGCCAGCGACTCGGTCGCGCCCACACGGCCCGCCAGGTCTATGGCCTTCGTCCCCCACGCGATCGCGCCGTCGGCGTCACGGGCCAGCATACAGAGGTAGCTGCGGGTGGTGTAGGCGGCGGCCAGTTCGGGTCCGTGGGGCAGCGCTTCCAGCAGGTCGATGGCCTCCTGCGCGCGCGCGGCAGCCTCGGCGCTTCGTCCGGACGCCCACAGGATCATCGCGTAC
>BEII01000044.1 GCA_002898935.1 bacterium HR32 | reverse complement strand
ACCCGGACGGGGGCGTCCGCGTGGTAGCCGTAAACGACACGTGCTACCTGCGGCTTCCCACGGCCGAGCCCGGGCTCGTGGGCCAGGAGTAGCGCATCCGCCGGAAGGCCCACAGCCCCGCGGCCACGAAGCCGCAGGCCGCCAGGGGGACAAGCCGCAGCCCGATGTCCTCGCCAGGCGTGTGGCCGAGCCGCAGGAGCGCGCCCACGCAGGCCGCGGCCACGGCGTTGGCCAGGTTCAGGGCCAGGCCCTGGACGCCGAAGTGCAAGGCCGCAAGGCCTCCGCCCGCTGCGAGCTGCGCGAGGACCGCGTTGGGCAGAGCGTACAGGGCCGCCAGGGGGAGGCCGGAGATCAACACCAGCGCATAGCCGTGGTGCTGTGGGTCAACGGGCAACCAGCCGACCGCGGACACCGCGGGCAGGAGCAAGGCCGCCACCCACAGGCACGCCTCGAGGGCCGGTTGGGCGCCGGTGCGCTGTCCCCACCGCGCCACCAGAGGGAGGAAGACCGCCGTGGAGACCAGGGCTGTCGTGAGCACCAAGGGCGTGACCTCGCTGGGCAGGCCCATGAGCACCGTGACCAAGAACACGAGGATCAGGCTCACCATGCTGAGCCCGACCCACGCGAAGGTGAGGCCGGTGAGGTAGGCCACCAGTGCCGGGTTGTGCGCAAGCGCCCGAAGGGCCCGCCCGAGGGACGGCCGCTGCGGCGCTGCGGGCTCGGCCCGCACGGCGGCCGCGGCGGTCCACAGGCAGACGACCGCCACCGCGCCGAAGGCCGCCGCCATCCCCGCGTACCCGTAGCGGCCTGCCAGCGGTCCGGAGCCCACGAAGGCGGCCGCGGTCCCCACGAGGTTGCCTGCCGCCTGCCACCCCGCTGCGGCCACCCGCTGGGCGGGCGGGAGGTGCAGGTCCGCGAGCAGCGCGAGGTACGGGTTGACCACCGCGGCAAAGAGGGCGAAGAACGCGCACAGCGCCACCGCCAACGCCGCCGTGTCCCCGGGCCGCAGCCAGACGGCGACGAAGGATGCCGCGAGCAGAGGGCTCCCGAGGACCAGGAACGGACGACGCCGACCCCACGGGGTCATGACCGCGTCGCTCCAACGGGCCACGACCACGTCGGAAGCGGAGTTGACCAAGCGGCCCAAGGCCAGCGCCAGGCCCACCTGCTCGGGCGGAGCGCGCCCCGGCCCGGTGTGGAACGGGAACATCCACAGCGTCAGCGTCTGCACGAGGAGGGAGGCTCCGAAGGCGCCCAGGGCGTACAGCGGCCCGGCCACGCCTCAGGCGGTGAAGACGGGCAAGGTCGCCAGGTGGATCAGCTCCGGGTCGTGAAAGCCGTCCCCCTGCAGGATGACCGCGGCCTTGGCCGCGATCCTGGCCTCCAGCCGGTCCATGAGCACCGTGGCCGCCCGGAGGGTGCCGCCTGTACTCACCACGTCGTCCACCACCGCCACCCGCCGGCCCCGGATGGACTCCGCGTCCACCCCGTTGAGCACCAGGGAGTGAACCGAGGCATCGGTGATGGACCGCACGTCCACCACCACGGGGTCGCGCATGTACTTCTTCACCGCGCGCCGGCAGGCCACGTACGGGAAGAACCGGCCGTGCCGGGGTTCTGACAGGTAGGTGGCGATCATGTGCACGAGCGGCACGGACTTGGCCGTCAGCGACACCAGGGCGTCGAACTCCCGCAGCCGCAGCTCGCTGGCGAGCTCGCGGGCGCACGCGTTGGTGAGCTCCACGTCGCCCCACAGGCGGAAGAAGGGGATCCAAATACCCTCCTGCACCTGCTCCACCGGGAGGCTGCGGCGGACCCCGGCCACCCGCAGCTCGTACTCCCGCTGCCCCTCGTACCGCATGCCTGCCCTCAGGGGAACTCCGATTTTACCGGCTACTCTAGCACAGCCCGCCGCCCGTGCGAAGGGTGCGTAGCCCCCGTTCGGCGGGGCGGGTAGAATGGCGGAAAAACCCTGGTCGAGCCGAAGGTGGAGATCCCGCCCGGTACCCGGTTCGTGGCGGTCGTGGGCGACCCGGTGGCGCACACGCTGTCGCCCCGCATGCACGCCGCAGCCTTCCAGGCCCGAGGCCTGCCGTGGGCGTACCTGGCCCTGCGGGTGCCGGCCGGTGCGCTGCGGGAAGCAGTCGTGGGGCTGGTGGCCCTGGGCTTCGAGGGCGCCAACGTCACCCTCCCGCATAAGGTCGCGGTGTGCGACCTGGCGGACGAGCTGGACGTCTCGGCCCGCCGCTGCGGGGCGGCCAACACCCTGGTGTTCCGCACAGGACGCGTGCTGGCGTACAACACCGACGTGGAAGGCTGCGCCCGGGCCCTGGCCGAAGCCGGGGTGGACGTGGCGGGTACGAGCGTCGCGGTCTTGGGCGCGGGCGGGGCAGCTCGCGCGGCCTGCGTGGCGCTGGCGGAACGGGGCGCGCGAAGGGTGGCGGTGCTGGCCCGGGACCCCCGCAGGGCGGAGGCGCTGTGCGCGCAGATGCGCGGCTTGTTCCCGCAAACGGCGTTCGACGGTTACCCGATGGAGCACACCTGGCTGCGCACGGCGCTGCGGGCTTCGAGCCTGTTGGTGAACGCCACGCCGGTGGGCATGCACCCCGCGTCGGAGCAGAGCCCGCTCCAGGACGCACGCTGGCTACGGCCACCCCTGGTGGTGTTCGACATGGTGTACAACCCGCCACAGACCCGGCTGCTCCAGCAGGCCGCGAAGATGGGATGTCGGACCGTCGGCGGGCTTTCCATGCTGGTGCATCAGGGCGCGGCCGCCTTCGAGCTGTGGACCGGGACGGAGGCGCCCGTAGAGGCGATGAAGCGCGCGGTGGGACTGGTGCCCGCGGAGGTCTGAGGTGCCTCTCCGATTGGTGACCGCAGGCGAGTCGCACGGCCGAGGCCTCGTGGCGGTGGTGGAAGGCCTGCCCGCCGGGCTGCGGGTAGAGGAGGCGTACATCGACCGCCAGCTGGCCAGGCGGCAAGCGGGCTACGGCCGCGGGGGGCGCATGCAGATCGAGCGCGACCGAGCCGAGATCCTCTCGGGTCTGGTGGACGGGGTCACCATCGGCGCGCCCGTGGCCGTGCTGGTCTGGAACCGGGACTGGAGGACGGAGGAGGTCCCCATCGCGCGCCCGAGGCCCGGCCACGCGGACCTCGTGGGCGTGCAGAAGTACGGGTTCGACGACGTGCGCAAGGCGCTCGAGCGCGCAAGCGCCCGAGAGACCGCGGCCCGGGTGGCGGGCGCGAGCCTGGCCCTGCAGCTGCTCGAGGAGTTCGGGATCGAGGTCTTCAGCCACGTGGTGGAGCTCGGCGGGGTGCGGGTCACCCAGCTCCCGCAGCGCTGGGAGGAGGTCCGGGACCGGGCGGAGGCCTCGGACCTCCGGTGCGCGGACCCCGAGGCCGCAGAGGAGATGCGGCGGGCCATAGACGCGGCCCGAGAGCGCGGGGACACCCTGGGCGGCGTGGTGGAGGTGGTGGCCCTGGGGGTACCCCCGGGACTGGGCTCCTACGTGCACTGGGACCGCAAGCTGGACGGCCGGCTGGCCCAGGCGGTGATGAGCGTGCACGCCATCAAAGGGGTGGCGGTGGGCGACGCGTTCGCCCTCGCAGCCGGGCCCGGGCACCAGGCACACGACGAGATTTTCTACGAGCGCGACCGGGGCTTCTACCGCCTCACCAACCGCGCGGGCGGGCTCGAGGGCGGGGTTACCAACGGGATGCCGGTGGTGGTGCGGGCAGCCATGAAGCCGCTTTCGACCCTGCGCCAGCCCCTGCAGTCCGTGGACATCCGTACGGGCGCGCCCGCTCCGGGTGCGGTGGTACGGTCCGACGTCACGGCGGTGCCCGCCGCGGGTGTGGTGTGCGAGGCCATGGTGGCCTTCGTCCTCGCCGACGCCCTGTGCGAGAAGTTCGGGGCGGACGCCCTGGAGGACATGCAGCAGGCCTACCGGCACTACCTGCAGCGCGCCCGCTGGACTCCCACCCCGCCGGTGAGGGCCCGGCCGTGAGGAGCGTGGTGCTATACGGGTTCATGGGCGCGGGCAAGACCGCAGTCGGCGAGGAGCTGGGCCGCCGGCTGGGGTGGCCGGTGCTGGACACCGACCGCATGGTGGAGGAGCGAGCCGGAAAGGCCGTGGCCCGGGTTTTCGACGAGGACGGCGAGGCACACTTCCGGCGCCTGGAGCGCGAGGCGATCGAGGACGCCTGCCGGGTGCGGCCTGCGGTGGTGGCGTGCGGGGGAGGCGCGGTGCTGGACCCGCAGAACGCGGCGCTCCTCCGGTCCTGCGGCCACATGGTCTGGCTAAGGGCGAGCCTGGAGCCACTCGTGGCGCGGGCGGCCTCCGCCGACCGGCCCCTGCTGCGCGGCGACGCGCGCTCTCGCGCCGCGGCGCTGCTGGAGGCGCGCACGCCCCGCTACGCGGCGCTCGCGGACGTGGTGGTGGACACCGACGGGTTGGACGTGCGGCAGGTGGCCGACCGGGTGCTGCAGGCCCTCCTGGAGCGCGAGGCACGCGCGGTCTCCGTGCAGGCCGGCCCCGGCGTGTACACCGTGTGGGTGGGGGAGGGCGTGCTGCCGCTGTTGGGCCTCGAGCTGGCACGGGCGGAGGTGCGCGCCGCAGCGCTTCTGACCCACCCGCGGCTTTGGCGGCTGTACGGCGAGGGACTCGTGCGGTGCCTCGGGGCTTGGGGCGTGGAGGCACTCCCCGTCCTGGTGCCGCCCGGCGAGCGGACGAAGTCGCTGGGAGCGGCAGCCCGGGTGTACGCGCGGATGGCCCAGGCCGGGATGGACCGCACCTGCGCGGTCGCCTCCCTCGGCGGGGGTGTGGTGGGGGACCTGGGTGGGTTCGTGGCGGGCACGTACATGCGCGGCGTGCGGTTCTTCCAGCTGCCCACCACCCTGCTGGCGCAGGTGGACGCCAGCGTGGGTGGAAAGGCTGCGGTGAACGCCGCGGCACGGAACCTGGTGGGCGTGTTCTGGCAGCCGCAGGCGGTGGTGGCGGACGTGGCGACCCTGCGGACGCTGCCCGCGCGGGAGCTGCGCGCAGGCCTCGCGGAGTGCGTCAAGCACGGGGCCATCCGGGACGCGGGCCTGCTGGAGTGGACCGATCGCGAGCTCTCGGCGTTGCTGGGCCGCAGGGCCGACCGGCTGGCGGAGCTCGTGGCCCGCAACGTGGCCGTGAAGGCCGAGGTGGTGCGCCAGGACGAACGGGAGGAGGCGGGCGTGCGGGAAGTTCTGAACTTCGGGCACACCGTGGCGCACGCCCTGGAGGCGGCCACGGGCTACCGGGTGTACCTGCACGGCGAAGCGGTGGCGGTCGGGGTGGTGGCGGAGGCCGAGCTGGGCCGGCGGCTTGGCATCACCGACCCCTCGGTGCCGGACGTGTTGCGCTCGCTGCTGGAGCGGGCGGGGCTTCCGACCCGGCTCCCCGCGGTACCGGCACAAACCCTCCTGGAGTTCATGCGCCTGGACAAGAAGAGGCGGGCCGGCCGGCTGCGCTTCGCCCTGGTGGAGAGCCTGGGGCGGGCCCGCGCGGGCGTGGAGGTGTCCGAAGAGTTGGTGGGGTCGGTGCTGAAGGACCTGGGGGCGGACGGGTGAGGGTGCTCGTGCTGTCCGGCCCGAACCTGAACCTGCTGGGGGAGCGGGAGCCGGAGGTGTACGGCCACCACACCCTCGCGGACGTGGAGGCCATGGTGCGCGAGCGCGCGGAGCGCCTGGGTGTGGAGGTGCGGTTCGTGCAGTCCAACCACGAGGGCGTGCTGGTGGACGAGCTGCACCGGGCGCGGCTGGACTGCCACGCGGTGGTGCTGAACCCCGGAGCCTTCGCCCACACCTCCGTTGCCCTGCGGGACGCCATTGCCGCCATCCGCATCCCGGTGGTGGAGGTCCACCTGTCCAACGTGCACGCGCGCGAGCCCTTCCGCCGCAGGATGGTGCTGGCCCCCGTGGTGCGGGGTCAGGTGGTGGGGTTCGGCGCGCATAGCTACGTGCTGGGGCTGGAGGCCGCAGTCCACCTGGCCCGGGGAGGTCGGGGGTGAAGGTCCGCGGCATCCGGGGTGCGGTGCAGGTGCAGGCCAACACCCCAGACGCCATCCTGGACGGCGCGCGCCGGCTCCTCACCGAGATGGTGCGGGCGAACGGCGTGGAGCCGGACGAGGTGGCCGCGGTGGTGTTCACGTGCACCTCGGACCTGGACGCCACCTTCCCGGCGGAAGCCGCGCGCTCCCTCGGCTGGGACCGCGTCCCGCTGCTGTGCGCCCAGGAGATCGACGTCCCCGGCGCCATGCCCCGCGTGCTGCGGGTGCTGATGCTGGTCAACACCACCCTCACCCAGGACGAGGTGGTGCACGTGTACTTGGGCGAGGCGGAGCGGCTGCGGCCCGACCTGCGCAGCGCCCAGTAGCCATGCCGACTTTGCACGTGAGCCCAGGCCGCATCCAGGGCCGGCTCCAGCCGCCCGGAGACAAGTCCATCAGCCACCGGGCGGTGCTGTTGGGTGCCCTGGCGGAGGGCCGGACGGTGGCGCGCAACTTCCTCCGCGCGCAGGACACAGAGAGGACCGTGGCGTGCGTGCAGGCCCTGGGGGTGGCGGTGGAGGCCGACGGCGACACGGTGCGGGTGTACGGGCGCCGCGAATGGCGCGCGCCCGAGCGGGTGCTGGACGCAGGCAACTCGGGCACCACCATCCGCCTGCTCTGCGGCCTGCTGAGCGGGCAGCCCCTGGAAGCGGTCCTGGACGGCGACAGCTCCCTGCGGCGCCGGCCCATGGACCGAGTGGCGATTCCCCTGCGACGCATGGGTGCGGAGGTGGAGGCGCGCGAGGGACGGTTCCCGCCGGTGCGGGTCCGGGGAGCTCGGCTGCAGGGCGTGCGGCACGAGCTCCCGGTCGCAAGCGCCCAGGTGAAGAGCGCCATCCTGCTGGCGGGCCTGTACGCGGACGGTGCCACCGCAGTGGTCGAGCCTGCGGCGAGCCGGGACCACACCGAGCGCCTGCTGCGCGCCATGGGCGTGGACGTGCGGGTGCGCCCGCTCGCGGGTGGGGCTGTGGCGGTCGAGGTGACAGGACCGGCGCAGCCGGCGCCGGTGGAGGTGGCGGTCCCGGGCGACTTCTCGTCCGCGGCGTTCTTCGTGGCCGCGGCCGCGGCCCAGCCCGGCGCCGAGCTCGTGGTGGAGCACGTGGGCTTGAACCCCACCCGCACGGGCCTGCTGGAGGTGCTGCGGGAGATGGGTGCGTGCGTGGAGGTGGAGGACCTGCGAGAGGTCGCGGGCGAGCCGGTAGGCACCCTGGTGGTCCGCGGCCGCCGCCTGCGCGGGGTCGAGGTGGCCGGACAGCGGGTGCCGCGCCTGATCGACGAGGTCCCGGCCCTCGTGGTGGCTGCGGCGGTCGCGGAGGGGCACACGGTGGTGCGGGACGCGGGGGAACTGCGGGTGAAGGAGTCGGACCGGATCCGGAGCGTGGTCCGCGCCCTGAGAGCGGTGGGCGTCGAGGCTGAGGAACTGCCCGACGGCCTGGTGGTCCGCGGAGGTCGGCTCCCCGGCGGCGCGGTGGAGTCGGAGGGCGACCACCGCATCGCCATGGCTTTCGCGGTGGCCGGGCTCCTGTCGGAGGGAGGGGTGGCCGTGGAAGGCGCTGAGTGCGCCGCGGTGTCCTTCCCAGAGTTCGACCGCTGGCTTCGAACGCTCGCCAAGGGGTGAACTCCCCCCAAACCGTGGTGCTCTTGCACGGCGCGGGTGCGGACTGCGCGCAGCTGAGCTGGAAGTACGTCCTGCCTCGCCTCCTAGCCCGCTTCCGGGTCCTGGCTCCCGACCTTCCGGGCCACGGCAGCACCCCGGAGCTCCGCGAGCCCACCACCGCGGCCTACGGTGCGTGGCTGCGGGGCTGGCTGGACCAGGCCGCTGTGGAGCGCGCGAGCCTCGTGGGGCTGTCCCTGGGCGGCGCCCTGGCCCTCGGTTACGCCCTCGACCACCCGGACCGCGTGGAGCGCCTGGTGCTCGTGGCGAGCTACGGCCTCGCGCCGCGGGTACCCTACCACACTCTCTTGCGTTGGCTCTTGCACTCCCCCCTCCGCGGCCTGCTCGCGTCCTCGAGGCTTCGCGGCGGTGTGGCGCTCCGGTTCGGCCTGCGCGTGTTGGTGGGAGACCCGGGCGCACTCCCCGCAGAGCTGCTCGCGGACGTGCGGAGGGCGGTGGCGGGCACACGGCCCGGGCTGTTCTGGCGCTGGCTCCGCGCGGAACTCGAGCCCGCAGGGGTCCGCACGTGCTTTCGGGACCGGCTGGGCGAGCTGCGGTGTCCGGTACTGCTCGTGCACGGGGACCGGGACCGGCTGGTCCCCCTCGAACACGCCCGGGAGGCGGCCCGGCGCATCCCGCAGGCGCAGCTGGTGGTCCTAGCGGGCTGCGGCCACTGGCCCCCGCGGGAGCGCCCGGCGGAGGTGTGTGCCGCCCTCGAGGCGTTCCTGGCCGGCGTATATAGTTTTCACGAAGCATAGGGCATTCTGAAGGATTCTTTCACCCGGGCGCGAACGGATGCCGTATGGGGGTCCAGGGGGCGAGCTGCTGGCTGCGGCTCCGAGAGCTCGCACCGTCTCTGGCCGACGCGGAGCGGCGGGTGGCGACCTTCGTGGTCCGGCACGCGCGCCGGGTGCCCGAACTGTCCATCACCGACCTCGCGGAGCGCTGCGGGGCCAGCGAGGCCACCGTGGTCCGGCTGTGTAAGCGGCTGGGGCTGCGGGGTTACCAGGAGCTGC
>BEII01000043.1 GCA_002898935.1 bacterium HR32 | reverse complement strand
ACCCAGACCGGCAAGGAGATCCTCCGCATGGCCGCGGACGGGCTCAAGCGGGTGTCCCTGGAGCTCAGCGGACACTGTCCCCTCCTCGTGTTCCCGGACGCGGACCTGGACGCGGCAGCCCGGGGAGCCAGCTACCGGGCCTTCCGCAACATGGGGCAGGTGTGCAACGCCGTGAACCGGGTGTACGTCCACCGGTCGGTGTACGAGGCCTTCGTGGAACGCTTCGTGGCGTGCACCCGGGCACTGCGGATCGGCCCGGGACTGGAGGATCCGGACCTGGGGCCCATGACCACCCGGGAAGGGCTCGAGAAGACCGTGCAGCACATCGAGGACGCCCGGGCGAAGGGCGCGCGGGCGGTGTACGGGGGCAGTCGGCCCGAAGGGTTCGCCCGCGGATACTTCTTCACCCCCACGGTCCTGGTGGACGTGGACCACTCCATGAAGGTCATGCGGGAGGAGACCTTCGGCCCGGTCGCCCCCATCATGCCCTTTGAAGACCTCGAGGAGGCCCTGCGGCTCGCGAACGACAGCCCCTACGGCCTGCTGGCGTACGTCTACACCCGGGACCTGCGCACCGCCTTCGCGGTGGCGGAGGGCTTGGAGGCCGGCACGGTGGGTGTGAACAACGTCGTGGGCGGAGAAGTCCCGTTCCCGTACGGCGGCTGGAAGGAGAGCGGGTTCGGCATCGAGCTCTCCCACGAGGGGTTGGAAGAGTACCTGTTGACCAAGCACGTCCGCGTGGACCTGGTGTGAGGCTGGCGTGGACCCGTGGCGGCACGCGGTGACCGAACCGGTTGGCCTTGTGGGGGTCGCAGCCCATGTGCGCCGCGCCAGCGACCTCCGGGGCGTCTTCGAAGACGCCGACGCCCTGGAGGCGCTGGTGCGAGCCGGAGACCCGCCGGTGTACGAGACCTACGAACCGCCGGTGCCGCAGGACCCGGGCCACCTGCGCTATGGGATCACCCGGGTGTACCCGGGTCGGGTGGGCCGGGAGTACTTCATGACCCGGGGCCACTACCACCGGATCCGGGGGACCGCGGAGGTCTACTACGTGCTCCGGGGCGAGGGGGCCCTGGTGCTGCGCGACCCAGACGGTCACGCACGGGTGGAGCGCGTGGAGCCGGGCACGGTGGTGTACGTGCCCCCCGGGTGGGCGCACCGCAGCGTGAACACGGGCTCCGAACCCCTGGTGCTGTTCTACGTGTACCCGGCGGACGCAGGTCACGACTACGAGAGCGTTGGGCGCACCGGGTTCGGCGTGCGGGTGGTGGCGGGAGAGGACGGCCCGCGGTTCGAAGGGAGCGGCTGAAAGTGCCGGTGCACCTGTGCGGTGTGGATCTCGGGACCACGGCCACCAAGGCCGTGGTGGTCCGGGAGGACGGCCACATCCTGGCCGAGGCCACGGAGCCCTCGCGGCTGATCCAGCCGGCCCCCGGGGTCGTGGAGCAGGACCCCGAGGAGATGCTGGATTCCGTGGTCCGCGCGGTGCGCGCGTGCGTCGAACGGGCCGCCCTCGCCCCCGGCGCCGTGGCGGCGCTTTGCGTGGACGGCCAGATGGCTGGGCTGACCGCCGTGGACCGCGCGGGGCGCGCGGCCATCCCGTACGACTCGTGGTTGGACACGCGTTGCGCGCGGTACGTGGAGCGCATGCGGGCGCACGCCCGGGCGGTGTGCGCGCACGCCGGAGCACCCCCCACGTACTCCCACGGGCCCAAGATCCTGTGGTGGCGCCACGAGCGGCCCGAAGCCTTCGCCCGGATCCACAAGTTCGTGATGCCCGCGGCATACGTGACCATGCGGCTCGCCGGGTTGTCCGGCGACGACGCCTTCATCGACCCCACCTACCTGCACTTCACCTGCCTGGCCGACGCCCGCCGCGGGTCATGGTCCGAAGAGCTGTGCGGCCTGTTCGAGGTCTCCGCGGACCGGTTGCCCAGGATCGTGGAGCCCTGGGAGGTGGTCGGGCGCTTGGCCCCCGACGCGGCAGCACAGCTAGGCTTGCGGGCCGGGGTGCCGGTGGTCGCCGGTGCGGGAGACCAGGCGGCCGCTATGTTGGGAGCCGGGGTCCTCCGCCCGGGCCAGGGGTACGACGCCGCAGGGACCGCTTCCGTGCTGGCCGTGTGCGTGGACCGTTTCGCCCCGGACGCGGAGGCCGGGACGGTGCTGTGCGCCCGCACGGTCCCCTCGGGCCGCTGGTACCTGATCGGCTACGTGAACGGCGGGGGCCTGAACCTGCGGTGGTGGCGGGACCTTTTGCAGGAGGTGGCACCGGGTCGAGCTTGGGACTACGCGGCGCTGGACGAGCTCGCCGGTCGCGTCCCGCCCGGTTCCGAGGGGCTCGTGTTCGTGCCGCACCTGGGCGGCCGTGTGTGCCCCAGCGAGCCCGACGTCCGCGGCGCGTGGGTGGGGCTGACGTGGAGCCACGGCCCCGGACACCTGTGGCGTGCGCTGCTGGAGGGTGTCGCGTACGAATACCGGGTGTACCTGGACACCGCGCGGGCGCTCGTCCCGGACTTGCCCCTCAGCGAGGTGCGTGTGGTCGGAGGCGGCAGCCGCAGCGACCTTTGGAACCAGATCAAGGCCGACGTGCTGGCGCTGCCGTTCGCGCGCCTGAACCTCACCGAGGCCGCGGCCCTAGGGTCCGCGATCCTGGCCGGCTACGGCGTCGGCGTCTTTACCGACTGGGAGGAGGCCGTCTCACGCTTCGTTCGGGTGGAGCGCCGCTCCCTCCCGGTCCCGGAGCGGGCGCGGCGGTACGGACCCCTGGCGCGGGCGTACCGGGCGGCGGTGGAAGCCCGGGGCCTGTGGGAGGAACTGGCCCGAGCCCGCGGCTAGTCCAGGCGGCTAGCGCAGCACCTCGGGGTTCACCGCGTTGGGAGGCCGGCCACCCTGAAGCACCGCCAGCACGTTCTCCGCCGCGACCCGCGAAGCCCGGGCGATGGCCTCGCGGGTGTGGGAGGCCATGTGGGGAGAGAGGAGCACGTTGGGTGCCTGGAGGAGTGGCGACGTTCGCGGCGGCTCCTCGTCGAACACGTCGCAGGCCGCCCCGGCGATCCAGCCCTCCTGGAGGGCGCGGGCGAGCGCGGCCTCGTCCACCACCCCGCCCCGGGCGGTGTTCACCAGGAAGCTCCCGGGCTTCATGCACCGCAGCTCCTCCTCGCCCAGGAGGTGGCGGGTTTGCGGGGTGAGGGGCAAGTGCAGGCTGAGGAAGTCCGCCTGGGCCAGCACCTCCGGGAAGCTCACCAGGCGCACGCCGAGCCGCTCCGCCGCCGCGAGGTCCGGCACGGGGTCGTAGGCCACCGTGCGCATCCCAAACCCGTGAGCACGTTCTGCCACCCGCTGGCCGATGCGGCCGAACCCCAGCAGACCCAGGCACCTGTCCCGCAGCTCCACCCCCACGAGGCGAGGCCAGCGCCCTTCGCGCACCGCACGGTCGGCCTCCACCACCCTGCGCACCAGGGCCAGCAGGAGGGCGAAGGTGAAGTCCGCGACGCTGTCCGCGTTGACGCTGGGCGCGTTGGTGACCACCACGCCCAGCTCCGTAGCCGCGGCCACGTCCACGGTGTCCACCCCGATGCCGTTTCGCGCCACCACCCGCAGCCGGGGCCGGCCCGCGGCGAGCGCGCGGCGCCCGATGCGGTCCACCCCAACCACCACCCCGTCCACTTCGCCCAACAGGGCCGCGAGTTCGTCCTCCTGCAGAGGACGGTCCACGGGAGACGGGACCACCTCCACCCCGGCCTGGGTCAGCCACTCTACCGCGTCGCGACCCTCCTCGAAGAAGGACCGGGGAGTTGCGAGGACTCGCCAGCGTGCTGCCACGGACATCCCTCCAGTTGGCCTCGCCCCCTAGGGTACGCGGGCGCGGTGGCGCGGGCGCAAGGCCTGCGGTCGAGAGGACCCTGGACCCGCCGCCCAGAAGCAAGAGCGACGACACCCTCAGGAGGAGGACCGCGTTGGAGAACCGGGTCAAGCGCATTTTACAGGAAGGGCAAGTGACGATCGGCTACTGGCTCACGCTGCCGAGCCCGTCCGTGGCGGAGATCTTCGCCGCGCTCCCCCTGGACTGGCTCGTGGTGGACCTGGAGCACAGCCCCATCGGGTGGGAGCGGCTGGAGGACATGCTGAGGGCGCTGCGCGGCAGCCCGGTGGTCCCGCTGGTCCGGGTGCCCTCCGGGGAGGCTCCCGTGCTCAAGCGCGCCTTGGACCGGGGCCCCCTCGGGGTCGTGGTTCCGCTGGTGAGCACGGAAGAGGAGGCGGCCCGGGTGGTGGCAGCCTGCCGGTACCCTCCTGAAGGGATCCGCGGGGTGGCGGGCACGCGGGCGAGCGGCTACGGGGCCACCCTGCCGGAGTACTTCTCCCGCTGGAACCGCGAGGTCCTGGTGGCTTGCCAGGTGGAGACCGTGGAGGCCGTGGAGCGGGTGGACCGCATCGCGGCCGTAGACGGCGTGGACGTGCTGTTCGTGGGGCCCAACGACCTGTCCGCAAACCTGAACCGGTGGCGGGATTTGGAATCCGACGCGTTCCGGAGGGCGGTGGACCGGGTCCTCGAGGCCGCGCAGGCGCACGGCAAGGCTGCGGGGGTCATGTGCACGGGTCCCGAGGACGCCCTGAAGCGGATCGAGCAGGGCTTCCGGTTCGTGGCGTTGGGCTCGGACGCCCGGGTGCTGGCAGCCGGCGCGGGCCGCGCCGCGGAGGCAGTGCGCGCGGGCCTCACAGAGCGCCGGACGACCGCCGGCTAGGGCTCTGTCCGAGAAATCTTCGCGAACACCCAGGTCGGGATGGTCTAGCGACTGCGGGGCACATGCCATCGGTCAAGATCGCGGTCGTCGGGAGCCTCGTGGTCGACCTCACGGTGTTGACCCCACGCCTGCCTCGTCGGGGCGAGAACCTCCTGGCAGAGCGGCTGCAGGTGGGCCCCGGGGGAAAGGGGGCCAACGCGGCAGTGGCGGCACGCCGGCTGGGGGCCGACGTCCTGCTGGTGGGCTGCGTGGGAGACGACGCCTTCGGCCGGCAGGAGATGGACGCACTGCAACAAGAAGGGGTGGACCTCCAGGGTGTCCGCGTGACGCCGCACGCCCAGACAGGAGCGGCGGTGATCCTCGTGGAGGAAACCGGGGAGAACACCATCCTGGTCGCAGTCGGCGCCAACGACCACCTCACCCCCCACGACGTGGAAGCGGCGTTGGGCCCACACCTGGGCGTTCTGCGGGCTGTGCTGGTGGACTTCGAGGTCCCCGCGGCATGCGTCCGCGCCGCGGTCGAGCTGTCGCGAGCCCGCCGGATTCCGGTCCTGGTGGACACCGGGCCGGCGCGCCCGTACGGACCCGAGGTGTGGGGCGGCGCCACGATTCTGTCTCCCAACCGAGAGGAGGCGGCCGGGCTCGCGGGATACCCCATCGACACCGACGCGGACGTCCGCCGCGCGGCCCGAGACCTGCTGGGGCGGGGACCGGAGGCTGTGGTGCTGAGGTTGGGATCCGAAGGCGCGTTCCTGTGCGCCGCTCAGACGGAAGCGCTCGTGCCAGGCTTTCGGGTGCGAGCGGTGGATACGACCGGGGCTGGCGATGCCTTCATGGGGGCTCTGACCGTCGCCGTGGCGGAGGGCATGCCACTCCGCGAGGCCGTACGGTTCGCCAACGCAGCGGGCGCAGTCGCCACCACCCGGGTCGGCACGCTCCCCGTCATGCCCTTCCGGACAGAGGTGACGGCGCTGCTGGCTGCTAGCTCCTGAGGAGGAGTTCAGGCGGTGTCCCGCGAACGTCACGTCCGTGACAAGAACATATTGTCCGAGTCACGGACAGTCGGCATTCAAGGAGGAAGCGCGGTGCGGCTGGCCGGCAAGTCTGCACTGGTCACCGGGGGCGCTACGGGCATCGGGCGCGCCATCGCAGAGGGCTTCCTGCGGGAAGGGGCGCGGGTGGCGGTAGGGGACGTGAACGTCGAGCTCGGAGAGCGGACGCGCGGCGAGCTCCTGGCCCTCGGCCCGGTCGTGTTCCTACCGGGGGACGTGAGCCGCTCCGACGAGGCGCGGCGGATGGTGGAGGGGACCGTGGAGGCGTTCGGCTCCATCGACGTCCTGGTGAACAACGCTGGGATCACCCTTCGCGGGTCGGTGGCGGACACGAGGCAGGAGGACTGGGACCGCGTGCTGGCCGTGAACCTGACGGGCGTGTACTTGTGCTCCAAGTGGGCCATCCCGCATATGGTCGCGCGGGGCGGAGGGAGCATCATCAACATCGGCTCCATCGCGAGCGTCATCGGGCTCATGGAGAACGCGGCGTACAACGCCAGCAAGGGTGGCGTGCTGGCCCTGACCCGGAACATGGCCCTGGATTACGCACGCCACAACATCCGGGTCAACGCCGTCTGCCCCGCCATGATCCGGACGCCGATGCTGGAGGATTTCATCCGCATCCAGCCGGACCCCGAAGCGTACGTGCGGCAGGTCGAACAGGCGATTCCCCTGGGCCGCATCGGGGAGCCGGAGGACGTGGTGGGCGCGGCGGTGTTCCTGGCCAGTGACGAAAGCCGCTTCGTCACCGGATCTGCGCTCATGGTGGACGGAGGCTACACCGCCCGCTAGGTGCGGGCGAATGTCGCAAGACGAGAGGAGGGGGAGCATGCGGGGAAGCGCGTCGTGGTGGAAGCCCTTGGGAGCTCTCGGGCTCGTGGGCCTTCTACTTCTGCCGGCCTGGGGGGCCACCCAGCGACCGTACGAGGGGGTTACCCTGACCGTGATCACGCAGAGCCCGCCGTACATCGCCAAGCCGGTGCAGATGTTCGGACCGGCCTGGGAGCGCCGGACCGGGGGACGGATCAACCTGGTGACGACCCCCTTTGGCGAGCTGTACCAGCGCATCATGTCCGCCTTCACCCTCGGGGCAGGCGGGTTCGACGTCCTGATCTTTGCGTCGGCGTGGATGGGAGACTTCGCGGGGAACCGCTACCTCTTGGACATCACGGAGCGGGTGCGGGCCGACCGCGGTCTCCAGTGGGACGACATCCTGCCCACCTACCAGCAGACCGTGAACTGGGGCGGACGGCTGTACGGGCTGCCCGTGGACGGAGACGTGCACCTGGTGTACTACCGCCGCGATGTCCTCAGCAACCCTCGGCACCGACAGGAGTTCCAACGGCGCTTCGGGCGGGAGTTGCGGCCCCCGCAGACCTGGGTGGAGTACCGGGAGATTGCGGAGTTCTTCCAGGGGACGGACTGGGCGGGCGACGGCCGTCGGCGGTACGGCGTCCTGGAAGCGTTCCGAAGGGGCGGCCAAGCCTTTTGGTTCTTCATGTCCCACGCAGCTCCGTACGTCTGCCCTCCGGGCCTCAAGGGCTGTCTGTTCTTCGACCCCGACACCATGCGGCCGCAGATCAACAACCCCGGCTTCGTGCGGGCCTTAGAGGAGTGGACGCGCCTGGTGCCCCTGGGCCCGCCGGGCATGATCAACTTCGACTCCGGAGACGTTCGATCCCAGTTCGCCGCGGGCGTGGCGGTGCTCGCCAAGGACTGGGGAGACACCGGCATCGTGGGGAGCACCGACCCGAAGTCGGTGGTCAAGGGCCGCGTGGGGACCGTGGTGCTGCCGGGGTCTCTGGAAGTCTACAACTACCGGACCCGCAGCTGGACCCGGCTCTCGCGGCCGAACGTGGCACCGTACCTGGCCTTTGGGGGATGGGTGTGCGGGGTCGCGGCGACCACGCACCATCCCAGCGCAGCGTACGACTTCTGTCGCACCCTGGCGAGCCCGCAGAACAGCTACGTGGCGGTGACCACGTCGGAGACTGGGTTCAACCCCTTCCGGGCCTCCCACTTCCGAAACCTGGAAGGTTGGCGCCGATTCGGGTTCGTGGAGCCCGACCTGTCCTCCTACCTTACGGCCATCGAGCGTTCGCTCTCACACCCGAATGCTCAGCTCGACTTGAAGTTGCCCGGGCAGGCTCGGTACCTGGACGCCCTGGAGACGCAGTTGGCCCGGGCGGCGGCGGGTCAGGCCACGCCCCAGCAAGCGCTGGACGCCGCTGCCGCCGAGTGGGAGCGGATCACGAACGAGCTCGGTCGGGACCGCCAGCGGCGGCTCTACCGTGCCTGGTTGGGGCTCCCAGAGTGAGCCGAAGCCCCCGTGCCCGCCGGTCGAGGCGGGCACGGGGGCGAATCTCGGGCGCGTGGCACCCCAGGACGCGCGGCCGCGGACCGCAGACGGCAACGCGTTCGTCCTGCCGGCCGTGGTCTTCCTCCTCGTGTTCACCGTCTTCCCGTTCCTGTTCACCGTCGCGCTCAGCTTCAGCCGCGTGTCCCTGGTGGGAGGACTCCAGCTGTCGTTTGTGGGGCTGGCGAACTGGGAACGCCTCGTGTCCGACGCGAGGTTTTGGACGTCCCTGGCCAACACGGCGGCGCTGGTAGCGGGTGCCGTCAGCCTGGAGGTGGTGCTGGGCTTCGGTTTGGCTCTGCTGGTCCATACCACGCCCAAGGGGGCCGGGCTCTTTCGCGTCCTCTTTCTAATCCCCATGTCCCTGACACCCATCGCCGTGGGCTACATGTGGCGGATGCTGCTGAACGAGACCATCGGCCCCCTCAACGCCCTGCTCCGGGCCGTGGGGCTACCTCCGGTGGGATGGGTCAGCGCGGGGCTGGTGCCGCTCTTCTCCATGATCCTGGTAGACGTGTGGCAGTGGACTCCCTTCGTGTTCGTCGTCTGCCTGGCGGCTCTCCAGGCGCTCCCCGACGAGGTTGTGGAGGCTGCGGAGCTGGATGGAGCTTCGAGGGGCCAGCTGCTCCGGTACGTGGTGCTGCCCTGGATGGTGCCGACCCTGGTGGCCGCCGGGTTCCTCCGCGCCGTGGAGGCGTTCAAGATCGTGGACACGCTCTTCATCGTTACGGGCGGCGGCCCCGGAACCCGCACGGAGAGCCTCACTCTGCACGCGTACTACGTGGGGCTGCACGCCTTCGACTTGGCCTACGGCGCGACCATCGCCCTCGCCTTGTTCCTGTTGGTCGGGGTCGCCGCCTGGGCCGCACTGGGGCTCACCCGTCGGGTGAGGCTGCGGGAAGCGTGGC
>BEII01000042.1 GCA_002898935.1 bacterium HR32 | reverse complement strand
GGTGGCGGATGGGGATCGGCTACGTCCCGGCGGACCGGAACGGCGTGGCCTGCGTGGCGGCCTTCACCCTGGTGGAGAACACCGGCCTCAACTACCACTTCGACCCAGGACTCTGCCGGCGCGGCCTGCTGGACTACCAAGGCCTGGAGATGCTCACGCGGGCGATTCTGGCGACCTTCCGCGTGCGGGCGCCGCACCCCCACGCACAGGCCCAGCACCTGTCCGGCGGCAACCTTCAAAAGCTCGTGGTGGGCCGCGTGCTGTCCAGGCGGCCGCGCCTGCTGGTGGCGCACCTCCCCACCCAGGGACTGGATGTGGAGGCCACGGCCTTCGTGCGCGCCAAGCTGCTCGAGGCGAGGGCCGAGGGTGCGGCGGTGCTGCTCCTGTCCGAGGACCTGGACGAGGTCCTGTCGCTCAGCGACCGGGTGGCCGCCCTGTACGAAGGCAAGGTCGTCGCCGTCCTCCCCCGGGAGGCCGCGGACCCCAGCACCGTGGGCACGCTCATGGCCGGCGGACGGGCGCGGGGGGGTGTGCGATGAGGCTCGGCCCTGCGGGGCGGCGCCCGGAAGCCGGCGCGGCCGTGCACCCGGTGCTGCGGGCGGGTTTGGCGATCGGCCTCGCCCTCCTGCTCGCGAGCGTGCTCTTCTGGGCCTCCGGCGCGGACCCGCTGGCCGCCTACCGGGTCATGTTCGGTTACGCCTTCGCGAACCCCTCCGGGCTGGTGGCGTCCCTGCACCGGGCCATCTACCTGGCCTTCTGCACCTCCGCTTTCCTCGTACCGCTCCGGGCTGGGTTGTGGAACATCGGCCTACCGGGTCAGGTGTACGCGGGCACCCTCGCCGCGTACGCCATTCCGTTCGCCCTGGGCCTCCACGAGCCGACACCTGGCGCACCGACTCTACCAGTCCCCCTCCTGATGGCCCTCGCCGCCGCGGCGGCGGGCGCGGCCCTGGGCGGGTTCGTGGGGTTTTTGCGCGCCCGCATGCAGGTCAACGAGATCCTCGTCACCATGATGTTGAACTCGGCGCTCTTCTGGATCGTCTCGGACTTCATCAAGGAGGGCGGCCCGTTCATGAGCGCCACCGCGGAAGGGGAGAGCTTCAACCTGCCAGACCCGCTCCGACCGGCCCTCTGGGTGGGGCTGCCTCCCACGGCCCTGGTGGCCCTGGTGGCAGCGGCAGCGGTGGACTTCGTGTTCTCCCGGACGGCGGCCGGCTACCGCGTCCGTGCCTTCGGGCTCAACCCCCGCGCTGCCCGCTACGCGGGGATCGACCCTGTGCGCGTGTCCGTGGGGGTTTTCGTGGTGGGCGGGGCACTGGCGGGGCTCGCGGGCTACCACTACTTCGCCGCCGTGCCGGGCCTGTACAAGATCCCGACCAACTACGGCTACTACGGGGACCTGTCCTTCTACGGGATCATCTGTGGCCTCATCGCCCGCGGCAGTGCCCTCCGCGCCCTGCCCATGGCCCTGCTGTTCGCGGGGCTGTCTTTGGGCGGCCGTTTCGCGCAGGGCGCCCTACGGTTGCCCTTCGGGGTGGACTACGCGATCTTGGGACTTCTCATGACGACCTTCGTCGCCACCCACCTCCTGGACCGCTCCCGTCTCCGGCTGCTGCCGAGCCGCCTGGCACAACCCGCGGGGACTCACGCGGAGGGCGCCCCGTGACGGAGCTGCTGGCGCGCAGCTTGGAGGCCTCGACGGTCTTCTTGCTGGCCGCTCTCGGCGAGCTGCTCACCCAGCGGTCCGGGGTGCTGAACGTGGGGCTTGAGGGGCTCATGCTGTTCGGCGGTACCGCGGCCTTCCTCGCCGCACAGGCCATGCAAAGCCACCTGGCCGGGGTCGGCGCAGCCCTCGCCGTAGGTGCGCTGCTGGGGCTGCTGCACGCCTTCTTCTCCGTGACCCTGCGGGGGGACCAGGTGGTGAGCGGCATGGGGCTTTGGATTCTCAGCTTCGGCCTCACCACGTACCTGGGCAGCCCCCACACCGGCCCGCTCGGGCTCGAGCGGCTCCCCACGGTCCTGGGCCTTTCGCCCTTCGTGGCCTCCGCATGGGTCCTGGTGCTCGCCTTTTGGTTCCTGCTGTTCCGCACGGGGCTGGGGCTCGCCATCCGCTCCGTGGGAGAGAACCCTGCGGCCGCAGCGGCCTCGGGGGTGGACGTGCACGCGGTGCGCTACCTGTGCGTAGTCGCGGGCGGGACGCTGGCCGGGCTCGGGGGGGCGGCTTACACCCTGTCGTACAACCCGGTGTGGAACTACAACTTCCTGATGGGGTGGGGGTTCGTGAGCCTGGCCCTGGTGTTCTTTTCCATGTGGAACCCCTGGCTGCTCCTCGGAGGTTCTGTCCTGTTTGGCGTCATGTGGCAGCTGTCCTTGAACCCAGAGCTCGTCCTGCCCGGCGTGCTGTCCCGCTACGTGTGGAGGGCGATCCCCTTCGTCACCACCATCGCGATCCTCGCCCTCATCTCCACGCAGTGGTTCCGCAGGCGCTGGGGCCTCGCGAAGCCCGAGGCTCTGGGACTCCCTTACAGCGCCGACTGAAGAGGTCCGATCGTTGGTGCCCGGAGGGGGATTCGAACCCCCACGGGTTTCCCCACACGCCCCTCAAACGTGCGCGTCTGCCAGTTCCGCCATCCGGGCACACACCCGGCCGGGCCGGGCAAGGCCGATTATAGCCGGGCCAGCGGCCCTCCGACCAGGGGTCAGCGCACGAAAGCCAGGTAGGTACTGGTCAGGGCAAAGAGGACCGCCGCCACCGCGGTGGCGCGGGTGAAGAACGTCTCCCGCGGCCTAGGACCGTGGAACAGGCGTGCGCTCCCGCCGATGGCGCCGAGCCCCTCCCCCTTGGGCCCCTGGATCAACACCAGGCCCACCACGGCAGCCGCCAGCACGAAGTGCAGGATCAGGACCGCTGTATCCATAACCGTCTCCCAAACGCCCGAGGGTCCCCCTGATCTTACCCACGCGCGGCGGGCACCGCAACCGCCGAATCACGGAAGGCCGGCGCCGCGGCCCCCCCAAACCCATCCCACCACCCCGGCGGCCGTCACGACCACGGCCACCGCGCCCTTGGCGTTCCACAGGTACAGCACCGCCAGCGAGAGCGCAAACGCGGCCGCGGCCTCAAGACGGTCCACCGCCCCCCGGAGTACCTCCAGGGCCGTGGCCGCCACGAGCCCTACCACGCCCGCCGTGACACCGTCCAGGAACCCGTGGGCGCCCGGGTGGCCGATCCATCGCTCCAGGTGTCTGTGCCCCAGCAGGGTGAAGGCGAACGCGGGGAGGAAGACCCCTGCCGTCAGCAGTACCGCACCAACCAAGCCGCCTCCCAGGTACCCCACGAAGGTGGAGAAGATCACGAAGGGCGCGGGTAGGACGCTGGACAGCGCCACCCCGTCCCAGAACTGCGCGTCCGTCAACCACCGCCCGACCTGCACCGCGTCGTGCCGGAGGAAGGGGAGGACGGTGTACGCGCCGCCAAAGGTCAGCAGACCGCTTCGCAGGCCCGCGGCGAACAGACGGAGAGGGGACGGCTGCTGCGCGGCGGCCACCTCCTCTCGACCCTTAGCCACCGCGGGGGACGTATCCCCGCTGTCCCACCCGGCCCACAGCCGCAGCCGTCCCGGATCCGAGACGGCGAGCACCGCGGCCACCAACACGGCCACCACAGCCGTAGCGAGCCCAGGCCTACGGCGCGACAGGAAATACGCGAGCCCTGCAAGGGGAAGCAGGATCCAGAAGCTGGCTCCGAGTGTTGCGCCCACCGCACAGACGCAGGCCAGGGTCCACAGCCAGCGGTCTACCAACGCGTGCTTCCCGATTCGGTGCACCGCCCGCACCACCAGCGCGGCCACCGCGGGCTGAACCCCGAGGGAGACCCGCTCGAGCGCTTCGGACCGGGTCCCGGCCGCGTACAGCGCGGAGAGGATCAGCATCAGCACGAACCCGGGGAGCATGAACCCGAGGCCCGCGAGGAAGCCACCCAACCGTCCCCGGGACAGCATGCCGAAGTACACGCACATCTCGTGGGCTTCCGGCCCAGGGAGGACCTGATACACCGCCAGGACCCGGTTGAAGTGGCTGGCCGACACCCACCGCTTCTCGTCCACGAGCTCCTGGCGGATCAACGCGATCTGGGCCACCGGCCCGCCCCACGCCAGCAGGCCGAACCGTAGGTACCGCCAGAACAGCCGCCCGAGGGGCTCAGGGGGGATCCGAGGTCGGGTTCGGTCGTCGGTCACCGCGAGACCGCACCAAAGTCGCTACGCGACACCCTGGGGAGTCCCGGTGTCTGCGCGCGGGGTCCCTTCTATGCGCCCGCCGCGCGGACGATCGTCACGAACTCCTCCGGGTCCAGGCTCGCCCCGCCCACCAGCGCACCGTCCACCTCCGGCTGGCCCAGGAACTCCGCGGCGTTGCGGCTCGTCACGCTGCCGCCGTACTGGATCCGCGTGGCGTCCGCGGCCGCGCCGAACCGCTGGCGCAGGAACTCCCGGATGACGCCGTTGACCCGGCCCGCCTCCTCGCCGCTCGCCGCCTGCCCCGTGCCGATGGCCCACACGGGCTCGTAGGCGACCACCAGCCGCCCGACCTCCTCCGCGGTGAGGTCTGCGGTCCCCTCCGCCACCTGTGCCGTCACCCGCGACTCCGTCTGGCCCGCCTGCCGCTCTTCCAAGGTCTCGCCCACGCACAGGATGGGGACGAGCCCGGCGTCGAAGGCCGCGCGCACCTTCCGCCGCACCCGCTCGTCGGTGTCGCCGAACATCCGGCGGCGCTCCGAGTGCCCCACGATGACGTACGCACACCCGAGGTCTGCCAGCATCCCCGCCGACACCTCACCCGTGTAGGCGCCCTGGCGCTCCCAGTGCACGTTCTGAGCCCCCAGCCGCACCCGAGAGCCCGACAGCAACCGCCCCACGGTCTCCAGGGCCGTATACGGAGGGCAAAGGACCACTTCCACCCCCTGCGCGGAGGCGAGCTGGGGGAGCGCCGCCGAGACGAAGGACGCGGCCTCGCCCCGCGTCTTGTGCATCTTCCAGTTGGCGGCCACGAGGGGGATGCGCACTGGCTCACCGGTCCTGCAACACCCGGATGCCCGGGAGCTCCTTGCCCTCCAGAAACTCCAGGGACGCACCGCCACCCGTGCTCACGTGGTCGAACCGATCCAGTAGACCCAACTGCTCCACCGCGGCCGCGGTGTCGCCCCCGCCCACCACCGTGGTCCCCGGGCAGCGGGCCACGGCCTCCGCCACCGCCCGCGTGCCCGCGGCAAAGGGCTCCACCTCGAAGACCCCCATGGGCCCGTTCCACACCACCAACCGCGCGCCTTCGATCACCTCTGCGAACCGGCGCGCGGTCCGCGGGCCGATGTCCAGCCCCATCCACCCGTCCGGGATCTCCGCGGCTAGGACGGTCCGGCGGGGTGCGTCCGGGGTGGGCCGCTCCGCGGCCACCACGTCCTCCGGCAGCACGAACTCCACGCCCCGCTGGCGGGCCAGGTCCAGGAGGTCTCGCGCCAGGTCCAGTTTGTCCTCCTCCACCACGGACCGGCCCACCCCGTAGCCCTGGGCCCGCAGGAACGTGTAGGCCATACCCCCGCCCACCAGGACGGCGTCCACCCGCGTCAGCAGGTTGCGCAGCACCCCGATCTTGTCCGACACCTTCTTGCCACCCAGGATGGCCACAAACGGATGGTCAGGGCCCTCCAGCAGGCGGCTCAAGTAGCGGATCTCCTTCTCCATGAGGAGGCCTGCCACCGCCGGCAGGTGGGCGGCCACCCCCACCGTGGACGCGTGGGCTCGGTGGGCGGTCCCGAAGGCGTCGTTCACGTACAGGTCGCCCAACCGCGCCAGGGCTCGAGCGAACTCCGGGTCGTTGGCCTCTTCCCCAGGGTGGAAGCGCAAATTCTCCAGCAGCGCTACCTCTCCGGGCTGCAGTCGGGCCACCACGGCCTCCACCTCAGGGCCCACGCAGTCCCGCAGCACGTGCACGGGGCGGCCGAGCAGCTGCGCGAGGCGTTCTCCCACGGGTGCCATCCGCAGCGCTTCCACGACCCTTCCCCCGGGGCGGCCCAGGTGGGACATGACGACCACCGCGGCGCCTCGCTCCAGGAGATCGCGCAGGGTGGGCAGGGACTCCCGGATCCGGCGGTCATCCGCGACCCGCCCCCGAGGGTCCAGGGGCACGTTGAAGTCCACCCGGACCAGCACCCTGCGCCCCGCCACGTCCACGTCCCGGACCGTGCGCTTCTCCACGACTCCCCCGCAGCTCCAGGAACCTGTCCCGGGAAAACGTCCGGGTTCATGGGACCGGGGTGGTCTACACACCCCGCTCAGCCATGTACCGCGCCAGGTCCGCCACCCGGCACGCGTAGCCCCACTCGTTGTCGTACCAGGAGACCAGCTTCACCAGGTTTCCACCCACCACCAGGGTGTCCAGGCCGCTGAAGATGGACGAGCGCGGGTCTCCCTTGAGGTCGCTGCTCACCAAGGGCTCCTCGGTGTACCCCAGGATGTGCGGGATGCGTTCTTCCGCCCAACGCCGCACCGCGGCGTTCACCTCCTCGCGGGTTACGTCCCGCGACAGGACCGCGGTGAAGTCGATGACGGACACCGTGGACACGGGGACGCGGAACGCCATGCCCGTGAACCTGCCCGCCAGCTCCGGGATCACAAGCCCCACCGCCCGGGCGGCGCCGGTCTCCGAAGGGACGATGTTCATGGCCGCCGCTCGGGCGTCCCGCGGGTCCTTGGCCGCCACGTCCAGCAGCCGCTGGGAGTTCGTGTAGGCGTGCACCGTGGTGAGGATCCCCTTCTCGATGCCGAACTCCTCGTGGAGCACCCGGGCCACGGGGGCCAGTCCGTTGGTGGTGCAGGAGGCGTTGGACACAATGCGATGCCGGGCGGGGTCGTACCGGTCCTCGTTCACCCCGAGCACCACGGTCAGGTCCTCGTTCTTCGCCGGCGCGGAGATGATGACCCGTTTGGCACCCCCGTCCAAGTGCGCCCGCGCCCGGTTCGCGTCGGTGAACAGGCCGGTGGACTCCACCACCAGGTCCGCGCCCACCTCCCGCCACGGGATCCGGCCCGGCTCGCGCTCTGCGAATACGCGAATGCCGTGGCCGTCGATGACGATCTCGCCGTCCCTGGCCTCCACGGTGCCGGGGTAGACGCCGTAGTTGGTGTCGTACTTGAACAGGTGCGCGTTCATGGCGGCGTCGACCAGGTCGTTCACCGCCACCACCTCCAGCCGGTCCCGACAGCGCTGCAGGATGGCTTTCACCACCTGTCGGCCGATCCGTCCGAACCCGTTCACCCCCACGCGGACCACGACCTCCACCTCCTTCGCTCACGAATCTCCTGCGGGCCGCACCGGCTCCGGCTCCCGCGCCAGCCCCCGCAGCAGGTCCCGGCGGATGAAGCTCACGTTGTTGAAGATACGCATGCTGAACACGATCACGGCCCCCAGGTACACGTCCACCCCCAGCAGGTCCCCGATGGCCGTCAGCAGGGCGGCAAAACAGGTGTTCACCACGAAGCCGCTGGTGAACACCACCAGGTCGAACCGCCCCTCCAGCTGCGCCCGCAGCCCGCCCAGGACGGTGTCCAGGGCCGCCAGCACCGCGATGGCCGTGTACTTGACGAAGCCCAAGGGGATCTCCACCCCCACCAGCAGGCCGAGGACGACGCCCACCACGAGCCCCACGAGCGGCAACCACATGGTCCTCACTCCCTTCCCCCTCGTGCGTCTGCCGGGCTTGCGGGCCGTGACGCCTTCTTTACTTCTCGGCCCGCGCGTACCGGAACTCGAATCCACCCCGGTAGGCGGGGACGCGCACCTCCTGGACCTTGACGACCCGCACCGGGAACTGGAACGCGCGCAGCGCCGCCAGCGGGCCTCCTTCCGCCTCCAGCGCCGCCTGGAGCGCATCCGGGTCCCCGATGGCCACGACCACGTAAGGCGGAGCGAGCCGACGGGCGTTGCACAGGATGGTGGTCCCCACACAGCTCAGCCCCGTGGTGGACACCACCCGCTCGCCGTTCACCGCCACCGCCTCGGCGCCGGCCGCCCACAGGGTGGCCACCACCGCCTGCAGGTCCGTGTAGTGCACCAACACCAGGTTGGGATCATCCCCGGGCTCCAAGGGCCGTGGGCTGTACCGCAGCTCCACCACCACCCCCGGACCGCGGACGGCCTCCACGCCGGCCGCCAGCCGCAGCACCTCCAGGCGGCGCCGGAGCTCCCGCTGGGCGCCCTGGTCCCGGGTGGCCGCCTCCTCGTAGCGCTCCACCTGCTCCCGCAGCGCCGCGATCTCCGCCTCCAGCCGCTCCCGGTACCGTGCCTGCTCCTGCAGGACGAACGCGAGTTCCTCCAGGCGTTGGGAAGGGATCCGCAGTTTGGCGCGGATAGACGTCTCCACCCGCACCTGCCAGGTGACGAGGAGCCCGGCCACCAGGAGGATGGCGGTCAGGGCGAGCTGGAGCCGGCTGGGCCGGAACCGCACACCCCTAGTATAGGGCCCACGCTCAGGCCTGCCGCGCCTCCAGCTTTTTCTTGATGCGCTTGAGGCGGAAGACGTCCTCCCGGGCCCGCTGCTCCAGGACGTCGTTGATGTACCGGATCTCAGCCCGGATCCGGGGGATCACCACCTGCTCCAGGGCGTTCACCCGGCGGGTGGTCTTCTTGATCTCCTCCCCAATCTTGCGCAGTCGCAGCTCCGTGCTGGCCACCTCCAGAATGGCGTCCAGGACCTGCTCGAAGGCCTCCGTGCTCTCCAAGGTCCGCATGCTCACCGCGGTGGGGCTGAGCCCCCGCTCCAGGAAGGACCGGCGAACCCGCTGTACCCGGACCTCCGGCACCTTGATGCCCCAGATGTTCCGGATCTCGATGTCCACCAGAACTGGACGCCGCTCTACCAAGGCCGCCGCCTCCAGGGCCTGACGTCCTTCCACCGCATTGGCCAGGCTCAGGATGATGTATGCCTTCTCGCACGCGGCGTTCAGGCGATCCCGGGCTTCCAGGGCCTGTCGGACCACCTGGAAGAACTCCGCCACCAGCGCATCCCGCTTGCGCTTAAGGAGATCTACTCCCTGCAGCGCCACCCGCAGCTGGTTCTTGCGCTGCAGCAGGTTCATCCGGGTAGGGCTTACGAGTTCCGGCATCTCCCGC
>BEII01000041.1 GCA_002898935.1 bacterium HR32 | reverse complement strand
CCGAGGGGATCCACCACGTCCGCCACCCCCGTCTCGTAGGCCAGCACTTGCTGCGTCCGCAGCGCCAGCAGAGCCGCTTCCTCCGTGGGCAGCGCCAGCTCCTCGTCCTTGGCGTTGGTGTGCAGGGACTGGGCGCCGCCCAACACCGCGGCCAGCGCCTGGACCGTGACCCGGACCACGTTGTTGTCGGGCTGGAGGGCCTGCAAGCTCGCACCCGCGGTCTGGGCGTGGAACCGGAGGGCCGCCGAACGGGGGTCCTGGGCGCCGAAGCGCTCCCGCACCAGCCGCGCCCACAGGCGACGCGCCGCACGGAACTTGGCCACCTCCTCGAACAGGTGGAGGTGCGCGTTGAAGAAGAAACTCAGGGACGGCGCGAACCGATCCACGGCGAGGCCGCGGGCCAGGACCGCCTCCACGTACTCCACCGCGTTCCCGAAGGTGAACGCCACCTCCTGCACCGCGGTCGCCCCCGCCTCCCGGATGTGGTAGCCGGAGATGGAGATGGGGTTCCACCGCGGCAGGTGGTGCGCGCAGAACTCGATGACGTCCGCCACCAGCCGCAGGGAGGGTTCAGGCGGGAAGATGTAGGTGCCCCGCGCCACGTACTCCTTCAGGATGTCGTTCTGGACGGTCCCGTCCAGGCGGTCCCACGGCACCCCTTGGCGCTCGGCCACGCAGAGCAACAGAGCCAGCAGGACGGGCGCCGTAGCGTTGATGGTCATGGACACCGACACGCGGTCCAGGGGGATGCCGTCCAGCAGGACCTCCATGTCCGCCAGGGAGCACACCGCCACCCCGACCTTTCCGACCTCCGCTTCCGCTGCGGGGTGGTCGGAGTCGTAGCCCATCTGGGTGGGCAGGTCAAAGGCCACGCTCAGCCCGGTCTGCCCCTGTTCCAGCAGGAACCGGTAGCGCCGGTTGGACTCCTCCGCGGTCGCGTAGCCCGCGTACTGTCGCATGGTCCACAGCCGGCCACGGTACAGGGTCGGGTAGACGCCCCGGGTGTACGGGAACTCGCCCGGGAAGCCCAGGTCGCGCAGGTAGTCGAGCTCCGCGGTGTGCTCGGGGGTGTACAGCGGCTCCAGCGGGATACCGCTCGGCGTGGAGAAGGACGCCTTGCGCTCGGGGCCTCGCGCCCCCTCCCACCGCAGCCGCGCGTTCCGGATGCGTTCGAGTTCGCCTGGGTCGAACACCGCCTCCCCTCCGTGTGTCCTCGGACAGGATACGCCCCGCCGGGGCTCTCCATCACCACCCGGGGCTAGAACTGGGGGGCTTGTGCCGGCCGGCGGACCGGGACGTCGATCAGAACCCCCTCCCCGCCCATGGCCTCCCGCACCTCCCCCTCGATCTGGATGCGGACCTCCTCCACCCCACGGAAGTGGGTGGCAGTGTACACGACCTGGTACAGCCGCGCCAGCATGCTGGCGCTGCCGCCCCCTCGCTCCAGCTCGCGGGAGAAGTCCACGTACGCCACCTGTCCTTCGACCCGCACCCCCCTGAGCCGGGTGCCCGGTGGGATCTCCGTGGAGTAGCCGAGGCGCTCCTCCTCCTCCGCGGGGCCGGCCAGCAACGCCCGCAGGGCCGAGGCCACGAGGTCCGCACGCGTGCGGCCGCGCACCCACCGGAGGCCTGGCGCGAGCCGGCCGGTGTTGTGCGTGGCGTCCCACTGGACGAAGTACACCAGCGCGGGCTCGGTCCGGGGCCGGAAGGCCCACAGGGCCAAGGCCAGCAAGAGCCCCACCAGGACAGCGAGGGCGACCCAGAGTCTGGGGCGGCGCACGGGGGAACTGTTCGGCCCGGGCCGCCTCCACGCCTGCCCTCCCGAACGCGTGGTTGCGAGGAGGAGAAGGGGAGGGTTCGCGCGAAGATCGCCTTGCCTGCAGGTCCGCGAGCCTCGTGCCACCGAAGGGGGGTGGGAGGTTGCCGACGGCGTCGCGTCCCCTCGCGAAAGGACCTAGAGAGAGGAGGTGAAGGCCGTGAACGTCACCGTCACGGTGAACGGCGTGCGGTACAGCCGTGACGTGGAACCGCGCACGCTGCTGGTGTACTTCCTCCGGGAGCACCTGGGACTCACCGGCACGCACGTGGGCTGCGACACCAGTACGTGCGGTGCGTGTACGGTGCTCCTGAACGGGAAGGCGGTCAAGTCGTGCACGGTGCTGGCGGTCCAGGCGGAGGGCGCCCAGATCACCACCGTGGAAGGCCTGGCCCAGGGTGACCGGCTGCACCCCATCCAGCAGGCTTTCTGGGACGAACACGGGCTGCAGTGCGGGTTCTGCACCCCGGGGATGATGCTGGCGGCGGTGGACCTGCTCCAGCGGAACCCCAACCCCACGGAGGAGCAGATCCGGCACGCCCTGGAGGGAAACCTGTGCCGTTGCACCGGCTACCAGCACATCGTGAACGCGGTCCAGGCAGCCGCCCGCGCCATGAGTGCTGCGGTGGGCGCCCCCTCGGGAGGTGAGTAGGCCATGGCGGTCACCCAGGTGTTCGGAGCCAGGGTGCGGCGGCGGGAGGACCCGCGGCTGATCCGCGGGACCGCCACGTACACCGACGACCTCACGCTACACGGGTTGTGCCACGCGGTCTTCGTGCGGAGCCCGCACGCGCACGCCCGGATCCGCAGGATCGACACGTCCCGGGCCAAGTCCGCTCCGGGGGTCGTGGCGGTGCTCACCGGAGCGGACCTCGAGGGCAAGGTGAACTCCATCCCGTGCGGCTGGCAGGTGCCCAACTGCGACCTCAAGACCCCGCCCCACCCACCCCTGGCCCGGGACAAGGTGCGGTACGTGGGCGACGCCGTGGCGGTGGTGGTGGCGGAGAGCCGCGCACAGGCGCACGACGCGGCGGCGGCGGTGGAAGTGGACTACGAGGTCCTGCCCGCGGTGGTGGACATGGAGGCTGCGCTGCGTTCCGCCACCCTGGTGCACGACGACGTGCCCCAGAACCGGGTGCTCCTGTGGTCGGTGAAAGGAGGAGACTTCGAGGCCGCGGCGCGTGAGCCGGGCGTGCGGGTGGTGCGCCAGCGCCTGGTGAACCAGCGGCTCATCCCCAACGCCATGGAACCGCGGGCCGCGGTGGCCCACTACAACCCCGGGTCCGGAGAGCTGACCCTTTGGGTCACCAGCCAGAACCCCCACATCGCGCGCGTGATCCTTTCCGGCGTGCTCGGACTGCCGGAGCACAAGCTGCGGGTGATCGCGCCCGAGGTGGGCGGGGGGTTTGGGAGCAAGATCCCCGTGTACCCGGAAGAGGCGGTGGTGTCGCACCTGGCGGTCCGGCTGGGCCGGCCGGTGAAGTGGGTGGAGAGCCGCCGGGAGAACTACCTCGGGACCATCCACGGCCGCGACCACGTCACCGACGCGGAGATGGCCGTACGGCCCGACGGCACGGTGACAGGGCTCCGGGTGCGGACCCTGGCCAACTTCGGCGCGTACCTGTCCACCGCGGCGCCGGCCATCCCCACCATCCTGTACGGGCTGGTGCTGTCCGGACCGTACCGGATCCCGAACATCGACTGCGAGGTCACGGGGGTCTTCACGAACACCACGCCCACGGACGCCTACCGGGGAGCGGGGCGGCCGGAGGCCACCTACGTGCTCGAACGCATGATGGACCTCGCGGCCCGGGAGCTCGGGTTGGACCCTGCGGAGATCCGGCGCAGGAACCTGATCCCCAAGGACCAGTTTCCCTACACGGTGGCCACGGGCATCACGTACGACAGCGGCGACTACGCGCGGGCCCTGGACCGGGCCCTGGAGCTGTTCGACTACCGCAGGGCACGGGCGGACCAGGAAGCCGCCCGGCGGCAGGGCCGGTACCTGGGCATCGGGCTGTCGACGTACGTGGAGATCTGCGGGGCTGGGCCGTCGAAGGTGGTGGGGTCGACGGGGTTCTCCGGTGGGCTGTGGGAGAGCGCGGTGGTGCGGTTCTCGCCCACGGGTAAGGTCACCGTGTTCACGGGCACGAGCCCCCACGGCCAGGGTGAGGAGACCACCTTCGCGCAGATCGTGGCACAGGAACTCGGGGTGCCGCTGGACGACGTCGAAGTGCTCCACGGCGACACCGACAGCATCCTCATGGGCTGGGGCACCTACGGGAGCCGCACCACGCCCGTGGGCGGGACCGCCGTCTACCTGGCCGCCCAGAAGGTCAAGGAGAAGGCCGCCCGCATCGCGGCCCACCAGCTGGAGGTGAGCGCGGACGACCTGGTGTTCGAGAACGGTCGCTTCCACGTCCGCGGGGCGCCGGACCGCGGGATGACCATCCAGGAGGTGAGCCTGCAGGCGTACCTGGCGTGGAACCTGCCCGAGGGCATGGAGCCGGGGCTGGAGGGTCAGGCCAACTGGGACCCGTCCAACTTCGTGTTCCCCTTCGGCACCCACGTTTGCCTGGTGGAGGTGGACCCGGAGACCGGGCAGGTGCGCATCCTGCGGTACGTGGCGGTGGACGACTGTGGCCGTGTCATCAACCCCCTCATCGTGGACGGGCAGGTGCACGGGGGCATCGTGCAGGGGGTGGCCCAGGCTCTGTGGGAGTTCGCCCAGTACGACCAAGCCGGCAACCTGCTCACCGGCACCATGTCGGACTACGCGGTGCCCAAGGCCGCCTGGTTCCCGAAGTTCGAGTGTGACCGCACAGAGACGCCGACTCCCGTGAACCCGCTGGGGGTCAAGGGGGTGGGCGAGACCGGCACCATCGCCGCCACCCCGTGCGTGGTGAACGCGGTGATGGACGCCCTGAGCCCCTTCGGCGTGCGGCACGTGGACATGCCGCTGTTGCCGGAGCGGGTCTGGAGGGCGATCCGGCAGTCGAAGGGAGGGAGCGCCGCATGATTCCCGCCACCTTCGAGTACGTCCGAGCCAAGTCCGTCCGCGAGGCCGTGTCCCTACTCCAGCAACACGGCGGCCGCGCCAAGCTGCTCGCGGGCGGCCACAGCCTCCTGCCCCTCATGAAGCTCAGGTTGAGCCAGCCCGAGGTGCTGATCGACCTGGGGCCCGTGGAGGAGCTGCGGGGCGTCCGGGAGGAAGGCAGCAGCGTCGTGATCGGCGCCATGACCACCCACGACGAGCTCGCCAGCAGTCCGCTCGTGCGGGAGCGGGTGCCCCTGCTGGCGGAGTGCGCAGCCCAGATCGGGGACGTCCAGGTCCGAAACCGCGGGACGCTCGGGGGCAGTCTCGCCCACGCCGACCCCGCGGCGGACTACCCTGCGGCGGTGCTCGTCCTCGACGCGCAGATGGAGTGCGAGGGCCCGGCCGGCGCGCGCACAGTTCCCGTCTCCCAGTGGTTCGTGGACATGCTGACCACCGCGCTGCGCCCCGACGAGGTGCTGTGCCGGGTGCGGGTCCCCGCACAGACCAGGGGACAGGGCTGGTCGTACACGAAGCTCCCCCACCCCGCCTCCGGCTACTCGCTGCTGGGCGTGGCCTGCCTGCTGTCGGTGGACGGGGGTACCGTCCGGGAGGCACGGGTGGCCATCACGGGCGTCGGCCCCAAGGCCCTGCGCCTTCCTAAGGTGGAGCAGGCGCTTGCGGGCAAGCCGGCGGACGAGGCGAGCTTTGCGGAAGCGGCCAAGCTCGCCTCCGACGGACTGGACGCCACCGACGACCTGTACGCGTCTGCCGAGTACAAACGCCACCTGGCGGCGGTGTACACGAAGCGGGGGCTACTCCGGGCGTTGGAACGCGTCCGGCAGTAGGCGGCTGGAGGGCGGGGCAGGTGCCCCGCCCTCAACGCTCCACGCGGACCTCGGCGTGTACGGCCACGCACTCCGGGGCGTCCGCGGAGACCGGTCGGCCGTGGGCGTCGGTACCTTCCAACTGCACCACCACGGGCACGTCCGGGCTCAGGGACTCGCGGCGGCGCACGAACCGGCCGAGCAGCTCGGCCATCGCGGAGGCGCTGCGGAAGGTCGGGTGGAGGCCTCGGATCTCCCAGGCAAGCCGCAAGCTCCCGTCGCGCGACACCTCCACCGGCTCGGTGACCTGCCCGGACTCGAACAACTTTTGCACCACGTTGGGCTTCCAGCGCGCGGGGTCCTCCGTCCCCCACTCCACGTCCACCAGGCGCCGCAGGCGGCGGAAGTCCTCCTCCAAGGCCTTCGCCAGCGAGGCGCTGCGCAGCGCCGCCGCGGGGTGGTAGGTGGCGAACCACCACCGCCCGGCCTCGCGCAGGGCGCGACCCCGCACCTGGTTCAGCTTCTGGTCCGCGCCCAGTAGGGCCCGCGTGGCGGTCGCCCCCAGCAGGCACACCACCCGAGGCTGCAGCACGCTCATCTGCCGCACCAGGTAGGGCAGACACGCCGCCACCTCGCCGGGGTGCGGCTCCCGGTTGCCCGGCGGACGGCACCGCACGGTGTTGGTGATGAACACCCGCTCTCGGGGAATCCGGATGCTGGCCAGAAGCTTGTCGAGGAGGCGCCCGGCGGCGCCCACGAACGGCCGTCCCTGCTGATCCTCTTCCGCCCCAGGCCCCTCGCCCACGAACAGGAGGGGCGCGTCCGGCGGGCCCTCGCCCGGCACCGCCTGGGTTCGGCCCTCGTGCAGGGGACAGCGCTGGCAGTTGCGGATCTCCTCCGCGATCCGCGCCATCGCCTCCGCGGGGTCCGCAGGGAGAGCCCGCACAGGTCCTAGCCTGCCAGCACCAGGTGGTAGCGCACCGTGTTCTCGTCGCGGCTGACCTCGCGGAACCCCCGGGAGCGGTACAGGCGCTGGGCCTGCTGCATCCACGGCGCGGTCTCCAGCTGCACTTCCCGGTAGCCGCACACCCTGCAGTACACGAGAGCCGCGTCCAGGAGCTTCGCCCCGATCCCCCGCCGGCGGTAGTCTGCGTGCACGTACTGGTGCTTGAGGACCGCCCGGCCCTTGCCCGCCTCCTGCACCGCCGTGGTGCCCACCACCCGGCCGTCCATGCGGGCCACGAAGAACACCGACCGCGGCTGGGGGAAGTGCTCCTCCAGGTTGGAAAGCTCTGCGGCCACAGTCCGGTCGTAGGGCAGACCGAACTCAGTCAGCACCGACTTGACGAGCCGCTGGATCTCCGGCTCGTCCTCGGGCCTGGCAGGTTCCACCACGAGGCTCATGGGTCCGGCCGGCCCGTGGCCGCCCACGGGCCCGGCTGCGTGATGTTCGCCGCCGGCTCCCCGTCTCCTGCCCAGCCGCGACGCTTCACACCGCCGCCAGCACCTCCCGCTCGAAGTCCCGAAGGGTGGGCCGGATCCGGATGGGCGGCCGGGCGGCGGCGGAGACGGCCTCCAGGGTCTTCAGCCCGCCCCCGGTGATCAGCGCCACCACCACGTCCTGCGGGCCCAGCACACCCGCTTCCGCCAACTTCCGCAGCGCGGCCACCGTGACCCCGCCCGCGGTCTCCGCGAAGATGCCCTCCGTCTGCGCCAGCAGCCGGATGCCCTCCACGACCTCCTCGTCCGTCGCCACCTCGAACACACCGCCCGTGCGCCGCACGGTCTGGAGGGCGTAGAAGCCGTCCGCGGGGTTGCCGATGGCCAGGGACTTGGCCACGGTGTCGGGCCGCACCGGGGTCACCTGGGACTCACCCCGGCGGTGCGCGTGCGCGATGGGCGCGCAGCCCGCGGCCTGCGCCCCGTGTAGCCGCGGCGTCGGCCCGTGGGCCAGGCCGAGAGCCCGAAGCTCCGAGAACGCCTTCTCGGTCTTCACGAACAGGTTTCCGGAAGCCACGGGTACCACCACGTGGTCCGGCAGGCGCCAGCCCAGTTGCTCGGCCACCTCGAAGGCGATGGTCTTGCAGCCCTCGGAGTAGAAGGGTCGGAGGTTGATGTTCGCGAAGGCCCACGGGTGCTCGCCTGCGATCTCCGTGCAGAGTCGGTTCACGTCGTCATAGGTACCGTCCACCTCCACCACCGTGGGGTCATACACCGACGTAGCGAGCACCTTGCAGGCCTCCAGCCCCCGGGGCACGAACACCACCGCCCGCATCCCGGCCCGGGCCGCGTGCGCCGCCACCGCATTCGCCAGGTTGCCCGTGGAGGCACACGCCAGGACGCGGAAGCCGAAGGCCCTGGCCGCGGCCACCGCCACCGCCACCACGCGGTCCTTGAAGGACCAGGTGGGGTTGGTGGTGTCGTTCTTCAGGTACAGGTTTCGCAGGCCCAGGCGCTCCCCCAGGCGCTCGGCGCGCAGCAGGGGCGTGAACCCCGGCTGCAGGTCGTCCTCCTGAGGCTCCGCAGGCAGCAGCGGGCGGTAGCGCCAGATGGAGGGCGGGCCCGACGCGATCCGTTCTCGCGTGGCCTCCCCCCACGACGCCTCGTCGTACACCACCTCGAGCGGGCCGAAGCAGCGCTCGCACACGTACTCCGGGCCCACGGGATGGCCCGCCCCGCAGGCCCGACATCGGAGTTCCGTCACCCGTCCCACGTTCTACCTCCTCCCGGGTCTTCTTCCACGACAGCCCCCTGCGGGTCAACCGACAGGCGCAGGGCCCAGCTTCGGATGCCCTCGCCCCGAAAGGCCCCCACCAGGGCCTCCGCCACGTCCGCCGCGCGCTCGGCGGGCACCAAGGCCAGCACGCTGCTGCCCGCCCCGCTGAGCGCCACCGCCCAAGCGCCCGCGCCCCGGGCCTGGGATGCCGCCTGGCGGAGTCCGGGCACAAGCCCCTCCCGGTACGGCTCGTGCAGCCGGTCCTGCACCGCCTCCGCAAGGGCCTCGGGGTCTCCGTTGTACGCCGCGGCCACGAGGAGGGCCGCGCGCCCCACGTTGAACACCGCGTCCGCAAAGGGCACGCGCTCTGGAAGGAGTGCCCGCGCCCGGTGGGTGGGTACGCGCACCTCCGGGACGCACACCACCACCTCGGGGAAGCGCGCCGGCAACACCCGCTGCCAGCGCACCCTCCCGGCGGCGTCCTGCACCGCCACCGTGAGGCCGCCCAGGAACGCCGCGGCCGCGTTGTCTGCGTGCCCCTCCAGCTGGGCCACCAGGTCCAGCTGCGCCTGGAAGTCCATCACGCCACCGAGCAACCGGTTCGCGGCCACCACCCCGGCCACCCGCGCGGCCGCGCTGCTCCCGAGCCCGCGGTCTAAGGGGATCCGGTTCCGGCAGCGGAAGGCGAAGGCCACGTCCGCGCCCGCGCGCGCGGCCACCTGTCGGGCTGCCTGGTAGACCACGTTCCGCTCGTCCGCCGGCACTTCTCCCTCTCCTTCGCC
>BEII01000040.1 GCA_002898935.1 bacterium HR32 | reverse complement strand
GCACGATGTAGGGGTCAGGGAAGACGTCGCGCAGGAAACCGAACCCCGGGACTTCGACCGTGTACCCCCAGTGCTCCCAGGGATCGGCTTCGATCTCCAACAGCTTGACCTCCAGGAGGTCGCCGGGGCGTGCGCCCTTGACGTACACCGGCCCCGTCAAGGGATGGACCGGGCCGAGCCGCGCCCGGGCGATGTCGTCGGCCGTCGACCGGGGTGTGAGCTGTCCGTCGAACGCGTCGCGGGTCTCCAGGATCACCCGCTCGCCCGGCTCCGCCTCGAGGGCCGGCTCGATGGCTTCGTGCCAGCGGTTGTGACCGGTGTGCGACTCCTGGGCCAGTGGTTTGAACGGGTCTATGGCGATGCGGTGCACCCGGGCCATGCTCCACCCCCTCAGGCCCATTGCGCGGTCCCGGCCTGCCGCGCCGGGACACGGCCACGATAGCGCGGATCCAGGGCGCGGGCAAGCAGAGGTGCACCGGACCGTGCTCGTGTCGGTCCGTGGGTGGACCGGCCGCAGGCGTCTGGAGACGCGCCCCGAAGTGCTGTGGTGTCCTCCGGTGCGGTCAGGTGAAGCGCAAGGATAGGGGCGGGAAGCCGGCCATCTCCAGGGTCACCAAGTCGCCTGCCTGCACGGGGACCGCACGGCCCAGGGAGCCGGAAAACACCACGTCGCCTTCCTCCAGCCCCTCCCCGAACTCCGCCAGCTTGTTGGCCAGCCAGGCCACGGCTCGAGCCGGATGGCCGAGGGCCGCGGCGCCGACGCCCTCCGTGGCGGGCTGGCCGTTGTGGCTGAGGACCATACCGACCAGTCGCAGGTCCTCGTGCCGCGCCCGGGCCGACCAAGGCCCGAGCACGAACCCTCCGAAGGACGCGTTGTCCGCGATGGTGTCGGTGATCTTGATGCGCCAGTCGGCGATCCGGGAGTCGATGATCTCGATCCCGCACGTCACGGCCTCGGTGGCGGCCAGCACGTCCTGCACACTCACGTGCGGGCCGCGCAGCGGCCGGCCCAGGAGGAAAGCCACCTCGCCCTCCACCCGCGGCGGCAGGAACACCTCGAAGGCCACCTCAGCCCGGCCGCCCGCCTGCGGCACGTGCCGGGAGGCCCACAGCACGCCGTAGTCGGGCTCGCTGACCCCGAGCTGGGCCTGCATGGCGGTGCTGGTGAGGCCGATCTTCCGGCCCGCCGTCCGCTCGCCGGACCTCACCCGCAGGCTGTGCCATCGCTGCTGGACCGCGTACGCCTCCGCCACGTCCACCAGCCCCGCCTCGCTCAGGGGTGGGAGGGGTCGGCGGGAGCACAGCGCCTCCTCGAGCTGAGCCGCGAGGCGGTCCGGGTCTAGCGGTTGCTCAGGCATACGGTCTTCGCCTCGGTGTAGAACTCCAGGCTGTACTGAGCGCCCTCGCGGCCGATGCCGCTGGACTTCATGCCTCCGAAGGGCACCCGCAGGTCCCGGACGAAGAAGTCGTTCACCCACACCGTCCCCACCTCCAAGGCGTTGGCCACCCGCACCGCCCGGCCCACGTCCTTGGTCTGCACCACCGCGGACAGACCGTACGTCACGCCGTTGGCCAGGGCGACCGCCTCCTCCTCGGTGTCGAAGGGCATGACGGTCACCACCGGGCCGAAGACCTCCTCCTGGCAGACGCGGTCGGTGTGCCGGACCCCGGTGATCACGGTGGCGTTCAGGAAGTTGCCGCGGTCGAAGGGCGGAGCCAGCCGCGGCCGGTCTCCGCCCAGGAGCACCTGCGCGCCCTGGGCCCGAGCCTCCTCCACGTAGCCCACCACCCGCTCCAGGTGCTCGGGGGCGATGAGGGCGCCCAAGGTGGTGTTCGGGTCCATGGGGTCGCCGGGCCGGAGCCGCTCGCACGCGGACACGAAGCGGGACAGGAAGGCGTCGAAGACCGGGCGCTGGACCAGGACCCGCGGGCCCGCCAGGCAGAACTCCCCCTGGTTGAAGAAGGCGGCCCGCACACTCACCTCCACCGCACGGTCCAGGTCCACGTCGTCGAAGACGATGTTCGGGCCTTTGCCGCCCAGTTCGAAGCTCAGCCGCTTCAACGTCGGCGCCGCGGCCGCCATGATGGTCTTGCCCGTGGTGGTCTCGCCGGTGAAGGAGATCAGGCGGATCAGGGGATGCTTGGTCAGGAACTCCCCCGCAGAGTTCGGCCCGAACCCGTGGACGACGTTGAACACGCCGGGGGGGAGGCCCGCCCGGTGGGCGATCTGCGCGAGGCGCCAGGCGCCCACGGGCGTGTACTCCGCGGGCTTGAGCACCACCGTGTTGCCGAAGGCCAACGCGGGTCCGATCTTCCACGTCTCCAGGAGGAGCGGCACGTTCCAGGGGGTGATGAGGGCCGCCACGCCCACCGGCATGCGCTGCACGTAGTTCACGTAGCCGTTGTCCATGAGGAAGGCCTCGCTGCCGTGGGTGGCCGCGAAGTCGGCGAAGAACTCGATGTTGTTGGCCACACGGGCGATGTACACGTCGGGGTTGTTCTCCCGGATGGGCCGGCCCACGTCCCACGTCTCCACCCGGGCCAGATCGCTGGCCTCCTCCCGGATGGCCCGGGCGAAGGCGTGCAGGACCCGGCGCCGCTCCGCCACCGGCGTGCGGCTCCACGTGGCGAAGGCCCGCTGGGCTGCCTCCACCGCCGCGTCCACCTCGTCCGCGGACGCCTCCGGCGCGGTGCCGATCACCCCGTTGGTGGCAGGGTAGAAGACCTCGAAGCGGTTGCGGCCCTTGCGGAACTCCCTGCCGATGTAGTGCTCGACCTCGAACCTGGGCCTGTCCACCGTTTCTCCCTCCCTGTTACGCTTCGAGTCGCAGCGCCAGGGTGTGGGCCCCCGCCCACACCTCCACCACACCCGCTTCGGCGGGCACCGCCGCCGCCGGCGAGCCGAGCAGCACCACCTGGCCGGCCCGCAGCCCGCCCACCCGGTCCGCGAGCCATGCCAGCCGCACGCCGAGGTCGCCCAGGGCGCCGGTGGGCCCCTCCGACCGCAGGGCGCCGTTCACGAATAGCCGCAGCTGTCCGGGCAGCTCGGCCTCCGGGAGCAGCGCGCCGCCGAGGGCGAAAGCCCCCCCACTCGCGTTGTCCGCCACGACCTCCGTGGCGGTGAACCGGTAGTCCTGCCACACGCTGTCCAGCACGTCCAGGGCCAGGAAGAAGCCTGCGAACGCGGCGGCCACGCGGCCCGGGGGCGATCCCGGCGGCACGTCCCGCCGCAGGACCACGGCGAGTTCGGGTTCGACCCGCGGCTGCAGGAAGCGGCGGAGGGAGGCTGCGGAAGGGAGCAGCATGTCGGCGTACAGGCGGCCGTAGATGGGCTCGGTGATCCCCATCTGCCGCTGCTTTGCCTCGCTCAACAGCCCCAGTTTGTAGCCGCGCAGCACCCGGCCCGTCTCTCCGGAGGCCTGCACGCGGTAGGCCGCCTCCAGGTCGAACTCCACCCCGGCGCTCGGGACGGGCGTGCCGGCGGAGCGCGCGGCCTGGATCCGGCGCAACAGCTCCTGCTCTCGTTCGGTCAGCGTCACAGACGCTCCGTGCGGCCCCGTGGGCACTTCGGGCACCGCCCCCCGCTCACGAGGCGACCGCGGCCCGCTGCCGCACCAGGTCCAGCGCCACGTCCAGGATCCAGTCCTCCTGGCCCGCCACCGCCTTGCGCCGCCCCAACTCCACCAGGATCTCCCGCGGGTCAATCCCGAGGCGCTCCCCGATCCGGCGCGCGTGCAGCAAGAACGTGGAGTAAGCGCCCGCGTACCCGATGGTGACCGCGTCCCGGTCCGGGAGGGGCTGGAAGGGCATCATGGGCGCCAACACGAACTCCGCCGCGTCCATGAGTTTGAACACGTCCAGCCCTGGGTTCAACCCGGCCTTGTCCAGCACCGCCGCCAGCACCTCCGTCGCCGCGTTGCCCGCACCGGCCCCGCAGCCCCGCAGGGAACCGTCGAGCTGGTCAGCGCCGGCCTCCAGGGCGGCGAGGCAGTTGGCGATGGCGAGCCCCAGGTTGTTGTGGGCGTGGAAGCCCACCTGGACCCGCAGCGCCTGCCGCAGCGCCCGCACCGCGGCGGCGGCCTCCCAGGGAAGCATGGCGCCGGCGGAGTCGGTGACGTACACGCAGTCTGCGCCGTAGGACTCCATGAGGAGGGCCTGCTCCGCCAGGACCTCAGGGGGCCGCATGTGGGCCATCATCAGGAACCCCACCGTCTCCATCCCGAGTTCCTTGGCGAGGCCGAAGTGCTGCTCGGAGATGTCCGCCTCCGTGCACTGGGTCGCGATGCGCGCCACGGTGGCGCCCCGCCGCACCGCCTCCCGCAGCTCGTGGCGGGTGCCGATCCCCGGGATCAGCAGCACCGCGATCCGCGCCCGCCGCGCGGTGGCCGCCGCCTCCTCCACCAGGTCCAGGTCGGACACCTGGGAGAACCCGTACTGGATGGACGACCCGGCCAAACCATCTCCGTGGGTCACCTCGATCACGGGGATACCGGCGTCGTCCAGGGCCGCCACCACCGCCCGCACCTGCTCCCGGGTGAACCGGTGACGGAAGGCGTGGGACCCGTCCCGCAGGGTGGTGTCGGTCACGCGCGGGGGCTTCATGCCACGGCTCCTGTGAGCATGTGCTCCGCGATCAGTTCGCCCACCCGGCGGGCCGCGGAGGTCATGATGTCCAGGTTCCCTGCGTACGGGGGCAGGTAGTCGCCCGCGCCCTCGATCTCCAACAGCATGGCCACCACGGTCCGCTCGCCCCACGGAGTGTCTCGGCGGTCGAAGTGTGGACCGTTCTTGAGCCGGTAGCCCGGCACGTAGCGCTGCACGTCGGCCACCATGCGCTCCACGGACTCCCGGATGCGGTCGGGGTCCGCGTCGTCGTCCTCCGGCACGCAGTAGATGGTGTTCCGCATGATGATGGGTGGCTCTGCGGGGTTGAGGATGATGATGGCTTTGCCCAGGGCCGCGCCGCCGATGGCCTCCAGGCCCCGGGCGGTGGTGGAGGTGAACTCGTCGATGTTCTGGCGGGTGCCGGGCCCCGCGGACCGGCTCGCCACCGTGGACACGATTTCCGCGTACCGCACGGGGGCCACCCGGTGGACCGCGTGCACGAGGGGGATGGTGGCCTGGCCCCCGCACGTGATCAGGTTCACGTTGGGGACGCCCAGGTGCTCGCCCAGATTCACGGGCGGGACCACGTACGGGCCCACCGCGGCCGGCGTGAGGTCCACCGCCACCTTGCCCGCCTCCCGCAGGACCTTCGCGTGGCGCACGTGGGCCTTGGCGCTGGTGGCGTCGAACACGATGCGGATGTCGGGGTCCTCCAGCACCGCCTGCACGCCGTCCACGCTGGTCCGCAGCCCCAGGGACCGCGCCCGGGCCAGACCCTCGGACTGCGGGTCGATGCCCGCCACCAGCACCAGCTCCATCGGCCCCGGGTTCTTGAGGATCTTGTACATGAGGTCCGTCCCGATGTTGCCGGACCCCAGGATCGCCACCTTGACGCGACCGTCGGCACCCATCTCGCCCACCCTCTCCCCGCTACTCGTTGACCACCGCCACCGGCGCGAACAGCTCCTCCAGGGGGAGCACCCGGTCCACGAAGCCCTGCTCCACCACGTACCGGCCCAAAGTCTCCAGGGTGGTGCGGTTCGGCTCCAGGCCGTACGGCCACGGGTCGGCGCCCAGCACGCGCTCCGCCTCTTCCATCTCCGCGTGCAGCCACGGCAGCGTGTAGCGCAGGGCGCCGCTGAACCGCATCTGCTCCAGGCACCACGCCTTGCTGGCCACGAAGGCCTTATACAGGCTGTGCACCACCCACGGGTGGTCCCGGTACACGGACTCCCGGACCACCACGGTGTGCATGATCGGGAAAATCCCTGTCCGACGGTAGTAGTCCTGCTCCACCGGTCGGTAGTCGGGAAAAAGCCGCCCCACGCGCGGGTCGCGGCCCAGCGCCTTGGGGATCCGGGCGCCGATGAGGGCGTCGATCTCCCCCGCCACCAGCATGTCGTTCAGCGTCCGGTCGTAGACCCGCTCGATGGCCAGGGGCTGCCTAGGCCACTCCACCAGGGCATCGGGCCGGCCAATGCCGTTCACGCCCCCCGTGTACCACCGGCACGTCCGCCAGTCCACCCCGTACTCGTCCTGGAGGATGCCGCGGATCCACACCGCGGCGGTCTGGCTGTACTCGGGAACGCCCACCCGCTTGCCCTCCAGGTGCTTGGGCGACTCGACGCCGCTGTCGCGGTTCACGAACACGAACCCGTGGCGGAACATGCGGGAGGGGAAGACGGGCAGGGCCACGAAGGGGAAGTCGCCGCGGCTGCGGCGGATGAAGTACAGGGAGCAGGACATCTCCGACACGTCGAAGCACTCGGTGGTCACCATGCGGGAGAAGATCTCCGGCGGCGACTGGATGGGCACGTAGACCAGTTCGATGCCCTCCGGCCGCACCACGCCTGTGCGCAGGGCCTCGGTCCGGTCGTAGGGCCCGCAGGCGAGGCTCAAGCGCAGGGTGGTCACGCGGCCCTCCTCACAGGGGGTAGACGAACACGTCCTGCAGCACCGCGGTGTCCAGGATCACCCACTTGGACCGGAACCGCGGCCCCTGGGGCGTGAACACCACGTGGTCCCGGTACTCGCCCAGGGCCAGCAGGCGCGGGGTGGGGTCGGCGCTGGGCGTGAGCCAGACCCCGAAGTTGGCGGTCACCCACACCGACCCGTCCTCCGCAGGCTCGGTCCACACCGGCCCCACCAGGTGCCGGGGCCGCACGTCGTTGTAGTGCCGGTCTTCCAGGCGGCCTCCCGCCCCCCAGAACTCCCGGATTACCGTCACGCGGTCGAGGATCCGGTCCTTGGAGTCGTCGCGGATCACGGCCACGGGAAGGCCCCGCTCCAGGTTCTCCCGGGTCACCACCACGTACTCGGCTTCGTCTGCGAACAGGTCCGGCCACTCGTGCACCCGCTCCGGGTCGTCCACCACCCGTACGTAGTGGGACAGCAGCTCCCGCGCCGCCTGCTCCCGGGAGGTCACGTCGGATAGCGCGCTCACGGCTGCGACGGCGCCCCGTCCGCTACGCCCAGCAACCGCCGGTACGCCTGGTAGAAGTGCCGGATGGGCGCCTCGTCCACGTGCCGGTAGGGCGGGAACCGCTTCGGCGTACCCTTGAGCACCACGTTGTCCCCGCGGGCCACGGAGCTGGTCTGGACCCGTTCCAGGGCTGCCGCGTCCTCCAGGGTGATGGCGCCCGCGGGGCCCAGGACCGCAGGGCCTTGCCGAACCCGGTGTCGGACCACCTCCTCGGGGTCGTCCGAGCGGGCGAAGAAGGTGAACTCGATGAGGGTACGGTCCACCGCCAGTGGCAGCACGTACCGCAGTTGGATGGTGTCAAAGTAGTCGGTGACCACGCCGGAGGGGAACACCACGATCATGTTGTGGTCCGTGGTGGGCTTGGTACGGACCTCGAACAAACTCATGTCCCGCAGGACCGGCCGCAGCTCGTCCACCCGGGTGGACCGGGACTGGCCCCACAGGTGGCCGTTCCGCTGGTAGTTGGGCACGAGTCGCTGCCCCCCGTGGGACCGCAGCCGGACCACCTGGAAGCCGGTGTGCAGCGCGGTGACGTGGTAGCCGTCGTAGATGTTCTCCACGTACAGCTTCCAGTTCGTGCGGAACACCACCTTGACGGAGCCCAGGTAGCGGAGCCGGCCGTCGCCCACCACCCGGTCGAGCCCCTCCGTGAGCTCCGCCAGGTAGGCGGGAAGGGGCGGCGTCTCGTCGTGGAAGGAGGCGAAGATGAGCCCGCGGTGGGTGGCCACCCGGGCCCGGGGCAGCCCGTAGTCTTCCCGGCGGAACTCCGCGGGGAAGTCCTCGGGCAGGGACACGCCCTGCAGCGTCCCGTCCGGCGCGTAGGTCCACATGTGGTAGATGCAGCGGAAGCCCGCGCGCAGCACGTTGCCGGACGGGCCCTCCACGAGCCTCGCACCCCGGTGGGCACAGGCGTTCAGCAGGACCCGCACCTGCCCGTCCCCGCCGCGGACCACGATCACGGGGACCGCGCCCACGGAGATGGTCTTGTAGTCCCCGGGCTGCGGGATCTCCGCTTCGTGGCCCACGAGCACCCACACGGGGCCCGTGAACACCGCGTCCATCTCCCAGCGGAACAGGTCCGGGTCTGTGAAGATCTCGCGCGGGATGCGGTTGTCCTCCGGGGGCCATCGGAGCGAGACCGGCGGGCCGCCGGACGCGCGCGGGAGCACGGTCGCCATCAGCGCCTCCTCCGTGCGAACTTCAGCCCGATTATGGAAGGTCCAGTCGGAGAGGGAAAGGGGCGTGTTCCGGAATCGTGAACGGCAGCGCACGTGCAGGATAACCGAACACCGGTCTTGTTCCGCTCTGCGCGGGCGTGGATCCTGGTAGGGGAGCGCTCCCGCAAGCCCGCCGGGCCGCGGGCAGGCGGCCCACAGCGAGGAGGGAGGCCGTGGAACTGCGCACGAGGTCCCAGCTGTCGTACGCGGACCTGGTGGTGGACGACCCACGCGAGTTCCGCGTCCACGGGTCGGTGTACACCGACCCCCAGGTCTTCGAGGAAGAGATGCGCCGTCTGTTCGAACGCGCCTGGGTGTACGTGGGGCACGAGTCGGAACTGCCGGCACCGGGCGACTACAAGACGGTGCTGGTGGGCCGCCAGCCCCTCATCCTCACCCGCCACGAGGACGGCCGCATCTACGCCCTGTACAACCGCTGCCGCCACCGGGGCGCGGTGGTGTGCCGCGAAGAGCGCGGACACTCCAACTTCTTCCGGTGCCGCTACCACAACTGGGTGTACGCCAACAACGGGGCCCTCATCGGCATGGCCCAGGCCTCTGGCTACCCGGAGGACCTGGACCGGTCCCGCTACGGCCTGGTGCCCGTTGCGCGGCTGGACTCCTACCGCGGCCTGCTGTTCGTCAGCCTGGCGCAAGACGGACCCAGCCTGGAGGAGCACCTGGAGCCGGTCCGCAAGTACGTGGACTACTGGTTCGGCCGATCTCCCTCCGAGCGGATCCAGGTGATCCTGCCGCCGCACCGCTACGAGTACCCGGGCAACTGGAAGCTGCAGGCGGAGAACGGGTTCGACGGCTACCACGGCAACTACGTGCACCTCTCGTGGCAGCGGGTGCTGCAGCTCTCGAAGGAGTCTACGGTGGAGGAGGTCCAACAGTAC
>BEII01000039.1 GCA_002898935.1 bacterium HR32 | reverse complement strand
CAAGAGCCAGGGGACCAGGGGACCAAGGGAACCAGGGGACCACGGGAAGGGAAGTAGGACCGATTTGGGGGTCTGTGGGAGCCAGTAGGCTCTCATCCCCGGCCCAAGTTGACGGGGCTGTGGGACGCGTGCTACAAACGGTGCGAACTCGGCGAGGAAGGGGCCCGCCGGGACGGCGACCTCCAAGCGAGCCGGCAGCGGGTGAGACGCCGGCAGGGAGCGCCCGGCTACCCACCCCGGAGCCGCGGGACGAAGGGCCACGTGCCCCGAAGCCCGCCGGGTGCGCCCGTGACAGCGACGGGAGCGCCGGTCTGGCTCTTGGCTGGGCCGGAAGCAAGGTGGTACCGCGGAGCGCGCCTCCGCCCTTGCGGGCGGAGGCGCAGTCGTTTTCGCGAGGAGGCGTGGTGGAAAGAACGGAGCTGCCCAAGGTCGGGTTCGTGGGCGCCGGCAACATGGCCGAGGCCCTGGTCGGCGGCATGCGCGCCGCGGGGTGGCCCGGCGACCGCATCGCGGTCACCAACCGCTCGAACCGCGCCCGGCTCGCGTCCCTCGCGGCGCAGTACGGCGTGCTCGCGTTTCCGGAGAAGCGCCAGCTCTGCGACCACGCGGAGGTGCTCGTGCTCGCGGTGAAGCCCAAGGACGTGGCGGAGGCCGTGTCCCAGCTCCAGCCCCACGTCCGGCCCCACCATCGAGTGTTCTCCGTAGTGGCCGGCCTGACCCTGGCTCGATTGGAGGAGGCGTTCCCGGGCCTTCCGGTGGTGCGCGCCATGCCCAACACGCCGTCCGCGGTCCGGGAAGGGGTCACCGCGTACGCCCTCGGCCGGCACGCCTCGGGCCGGGACGCCGAACTCGCGCGGGTGCTGTTCGGTTCCGTAGGCGCCGTGGTCGAGGTCCCGGAGGAGCGCATCGACCTGGTGACGGGCTTGTCCGGGAGCGGTCCGGCGTACGTGTTCTTCCTCGTGGAGAGCCTCATCGAGGCCGGCGTCCGGGCGGGTCTAGCGCCTGAGGTGGCGCGCGACCTGGTGGTTCAGACGGTGTTCGGCGCTGCCCGGATGCTGCGGGAGACGGGCGAGGACCCCGCGGAGCTGCGTCGCCGGGTGACCTCCCCGGGAGGGACGACCATGGCGGGCGTGGGAGCCCTCGAGGAGCACGGTGTCCGCGGCGCCCTGGTGGAGGCGGTGCGCCGGGCGACCCTGAGGGCCCGCGAGCTGGCGTCGTGAGCGGGCCACGGGTCGCGTTCCAGGGCGAGCCGGGTGCTTTCAGCGAGGAGGCAGCACTCCTGCACTTCCCCGAGGCGCAGACGAGCCCCCGTCGTACGCTGCGGGAGGTGTTCCAGGCGGTCGCCGACGGCACGTGTGAGGCGGGCGTGGTGCCCGTGGAGAACTCCGAGGCGGGCAGCATCAACGAGACCTACGACCTCCTGCTGGAGTCCCACCCGACCGTGCGGATCACGGGGGAAGTCACCCTGCGGGTGGCCCACTGCCTCCTGGGCGTGCCGGGCACCAGCCTGGACCGCGTGCGCCGCGTGTACTCCCACCCCCAGGCCCTGGCGCAGTGCGAGCGTTTCCTCCGCAGTTTGGGCGTGGAGGTGGTGCCGTTCTACGACACCGCGGGGTCGGCGCAGATGCTGGCCCAGACCCGAGACCTGGACGCCGCTTGCGTGGCGAGCCGTCGGGCTGCGGAGCTGTACGGCCTAGTGGTCCTGGCCGAGGACGTCCAGACGAACCCGCAGAACTACACGCGCTTCCTCACCGTGGGCCAGACCCCTGCGCCCCGCCGGGATCCCAGCAAGACCTCGGTGGTGTTCTCTACCGCGCACCGGCCGGGCGCGCTGTACCGGGCGCTCGGCGCCTTCGCTCACGAAGGGCTGAACCTGACCAAGCTGGAGAGCCGGCCCTCACGCCAGGGCGTGTGGGAGTACGTGTTCTACGTGGACTTCGAGGGCCACGAGGAGGAAGACCGGGTGCGCCGCGCCCTGGACGCCCTGCGGGCCCACTGCCTGTGGGTGATCCACTTGGGGTCGTACCCTGCCGCGGGGCTGCCCGCATGAGGCCGTGGCCGGGCGTGCTGCAGGCGTTCGCGGACCGGCTTCCGGTGACCGACGACACGCCTCCGCTGAGCCTGGGGGAGGGGAATACGCCCCTGGTGCCGTCCGTGGCGTTCGCCCGTGATCTTCCAGGGGTGGAGTTGTTCTTCAAGTGGGAGGGCGCCAACCCCACGGGCTCGTTCAAGGACCGCGGCATGGTGGTGGCGGTGGCGAAGGCCGCGGAGTCCGGGGCGCGGGCGGTGGTGTGCGCGTCCACGGGCAACACCGCGGCCTCTGCGGCCGCGTACGCCGCCCGCGCGGGGTTGCCGTGTCTGGTGGTGCTGCCGGAGGGCGCGGTGGCGTCCGGCAAGCTGGCGCAGGCACGGGTGCACGGCGCGGTGGTGGCGAGCGTCCCGTGCTCCTTCGACCGCGCCCTCGGCCTCGTCCGAGAGGCCAGCGAGGTGTTAGGTCTGGCGCTCGTGAACTCCGTCAACCCCTACCGCCTGGAGGGTCAGAAGACCGCGGCCTTCGAGATCCTCGACCAGCTGTCCAGCCCCCCCGATGCGGTGGTGCTGCCCGTGGGGAATGCGGGGAACATCACCGCGTACTGGCGAGGGTTCTGCGAGGCGTTGCCGCCGGACCGAAGGCCCGGGATGTTCGGCGTGCAGGCGGAGGGCGCGGCGCCGCTGGTCCTGGGACGGCCCGTGGAGGACCCGCAGACGGTGGCCACCGCCATCCGCATCGGCCGGCCCGCGTCGTGGGAAGGCGCGGTGCGCGCCGCCAGGGAATCCGGGGGCCGCGTCCTGGCGGTCTCCGACGCCGAGATCCTGCAAGCGCAGGCACGCCTGGCGCAGGAGGAGGGCCTGTTCGCCGAACCCGCCTCTGCCGCGTCCGTGGCGGGCGTCCTGCGCCTGGCCCGGGAGGGGCTGCTGCGCGGCGTGGTGGTGGCGGTGCTCACCGGCCACGGCCTCAAGGACCCGAGCGCCGCGGAGCGTGCAGCCGCACCGGTGCGGGTGGAACCCACGCTGCAAGCGCTCGCTGCGCTCGTCTGACCCGTTTTCTCAAGCCCCTCGAGCCGCTAGAATCTGGGATCAAGATGCTTCAGATCGGCCTGCTGGGATTGGGCGTGGTCGGTAGCGCGGTGGCGCGCGGGCTGCGCGAGCGCGCCAGCGAGCTGGACCAGCGGGCGGGCATGCCCTTGGTGCTGCGCCGCGTGGCCGTAGCCCACCCGGACCGGCCCCGCCAGGTCCCGGTGGAGCGGGACCGGATCACGGACGACGCGTGGGCGGTGGTGCGCGACCCCGAGGTGGACGTGGTGGTGGAGCTCATCGGCGGTATTGAGCCCGCGCGCAGCTACGTCCACGAGGCCCTCCGGCTCGGCAAGTCGGTGGTGACGGCCAACAAGCAGCTCATGGCCAACCGAGGCCGCGAGCTCATGGAGGCCGCGGAGGCCTCCGGCGCCGACCTCTTCTTCGAGGCCAGCGTGGCGGGCGGGATTCCTGTGATCCGGACCTTGAAGGAGTCGCTGGCGGGCGACCGGGTGCGGGAGGTGGTGGCCATCCTGAACGGCACCACCAACTACATCCTCACGCGCATGGACGAGGACGGGCTGTCGTTCCCCGAGGCGCTCAGCGAGGCGCAGCGCCTCGGGTTCGCGGAGCGGGACCCCACCGACGACGTGGAAGGGCACGACGCGGCGGCCAAGCTGGCCATTCTGGCCAGCGTGGCCTTCAACACGCGCGTGGTCCGCAGCGACGTCCACTGCGAGGGCATCGCGAAGCTGACCCAGCGGGAGGTGGCGTACACGCGGGAGCTCGGGTTCGCCCTCAAGCTGGTGGCCCACGCCCGGGACCTGGGCGAGGCGGTGGAGGCCGCGGTGTACCCTGCCCTCCTGACCTCCACCCACCCCCTCGCGTCCGTCCGCCGGGAGTTCAACGCGGTGTGGATGCGGGCAGACGGCGCGGGCGAGCTCCTGCTGTACGGCCGCGGCGCGGGCGGGGAGCCCACCGCGTCCGCCGTCCTCTCAGACCTGGTGGCGGTGGCACGCAACCGGAGAGCGGGCGCCCACGGCCGCGTGGCGTGCACCTGCTACCACCGCAAGCCGGTGCGGGAGGCCGGAGAGCGGGTCCTGGCCGCGTGCCTGGTGCTGCGGGTGACCGACCGCCCGGGCGTGTTCGCGCAGGTGGCGGCGGCGTTCGGCGACGAGCAGGTGAGCCTCCACTCCATCGTCCAGCAGAACCGGGGCGAGGAGGCGGACGTGCTGCTGCGCACCCACCCGGCTCCCGAGCGCGCCCTGCGGGCGGTCCTGCACAGGCTCCACGCCATGTCCGTGGTCCGCGGGTGCAGCCCGCTGCTGCGGGTCATCGCCTGACCGGAGGGAACATGAGCCTGGTCGTCCAGAAGTACGGGGGTTCTTCCGTGGCCACGCCCGAGCGGATGGTGCACGTGGCGCGGCGCGTCGCCCGGACCCGCCGGGCCGGCCACCAGGTGGTGGTGGTGGTCTCCGCCCCCGGGGACACCACGGACGAGCTGCTGGCCCGCGCGCACCAGATCACGGAGCGGCCCGCGCCGAGGGAGCTGGACCTGTTGCTGGCGGTGGGCGAGCAGATGTCCGTGGCCCTGCTGGCCATGGCGCTGCACGAGGAGGGTGAGCGGGCCACGGCGCTGGCGGGCTGGCAGGTGCGTATCCTCACCGAACCCGTCCACACCAAGGCCCGCATCCTCGACGTGGAACGGGGCCGCCTGCTGGACGAGCTCGCCCGGGGCCGCATCCCCGTGGTGGCGGGCTTCCAGGGCGTGACGGCCTCCGGGGAGGTCACGACCCTCGGGCGGGGTGGTTCGGACACCACCGCGGTGGCCGTGGCCGCGGCCCTGGGCGCGGACGTGTGCGAGATCTACACGGACGTCCCGGGGGTATTCACCGCAGATCCGCGGGTGGTGCCCACGGCACGGAAGCTGCCTTACCTGACGTACGACGAGATGCTGGAGATGGCCTCCTCGGGCGCGGTGGTGGTGCAGACGCGGGCCGCGGAGTACGCGAAGCTGCACCGGGTGCGGCTGCACGTGCGGAGCACCTTCGAGGAGACGGAGGGGACCATCGTGGGGGAGGAAGCCATGGAGCCCGTACGGTCGGTGAACGCAGTGACCCACGACCTGGACGTGTGCAAGGTGACGGTCCAGGACCTGCCGGACGTGCCGGGCGTGGCCCACCGCTTGTTCGGCGTGCTGGCGGAGGCCCACGTGAACGTGGACATGATCGTGCAGACCGCAAGCCGCGGCGGCCGCGCGGACATCTCCTTCACCGTGAGCCGCGCGGACGCCCGCACGGCGGTGGAGGGCGCCGAGCGCGTGGCGCGGGAGCTGGGCGCCGGCCGGGTGGAGAGCCAGGAGGGGGTGGCCAAGGTGTCCGTGGTGGGCGCGGGGATGGTCAGCAACCCCGGGGTGGCCGCCACCATGTTCGGAGCCCTCGCCGCGGAGCAGATCAACATCCAGATGATCAGCACCTCGGAGATCAAGATTTCCTGCGTGATCGACGCCGAAAGCGTCCCCCGGGCGGTGCGGGCCCTCCACCGGGCCTTCAACCTGGAGGAGGACGTCTGACCCCCGAGCAGGTCAAACACTCCGAACATTGATCCGCGCGTCCCTGGACCTCGGACGGGATCCGCGGCTAGGCTGATAGCGGACGGCCTCTTCGTTCCCGATTCCCGAACAAGGGGGTGATGGGTTTGGCGGAAGCTGTACAGGCCGCGGCGCTGGCCCAGCCGTCCTGGCTGGAGCGGGTCTTCCAGCTCCGTGAGCGCGGGACCACGGTGGCCACGGAGGTCCGGGCGGGCCTCGCGACCTTTATGGTCATGTCGTACATCATCTTCGTGAACCCGAGCATCCTGGGTGCCGTGGCGGATCCCACGGGCGCCAAGCTCCCGTTCCCCGCGGTGCTCACCGTGACCTGCCTCACCGCCGGGGTCCTCAGCATCCTCATGGGCCTAGCTTCCAACTACCCCTTCGCGCTGGCGCCCGGCATGGGGCTGAACGCGGTGGTGACCTTCCAGCTGGTGGGTGGGCTGCGGCTCACGTGGCCGCAGGCCATGTCCGTGATCCTGCTGGAGGGCCTGGTCATCCTCCTGTTGGTCCTGACCCGCTTCCGGGAGGCGGTGATGGACGCCATCCCCATGTCCCTGAAGCGGGCCATCGGGGTTGGGATCGGCCTGTTCATCGCCTTCATCGGGTTCGTGAACAGCGGGTTCGTGGCCAAGGGGGAGGCCACCGCGGTCACCTTGGGGCGGCTGCACGCCCTGCCCGTGTTGGTGTTCGTCGTTGGCTTCCTCCTGACGGGCTGGATGCTGGCCCGGCGGGTGCGGGGTGCCTTGCTGTACGGCATCCTGCTCACCACGGTCATCGCCATCGTGGTCAACGCCCTGTGGGGTGGCGGCAAGGCCTTCGGGCCGTCCGCGGTACTGCCCGAGCGGTGGCTGGGCGCACCGGCGGGCCTTTGGGGCGACGGCCGCATCTTCGGCCGGGTGGACTTCGGGTTCTTCGCCACCCTGGGGGTGACCGCGGCCCTGCTCGTGACCTTCTCCATCATGCTGGCGGACTTCTTCGACACCATGGGCACGGTGGTGGGGATCGGTGGGGAGGCTGGGTTTTTGGACGAGCGCGGGAAGCTGCCGCGCATTCGCCAGGTGCTGCTGGTGGACTCCCTGGGAGCGGCCCTCGGAGGTTTCGCGAACAGCAGCAGCAACACGACGTACATCGAGAGCGCCGCCGGCGTCGCGGAAGGGGGGCGGACGGGGCTCACCGCGGTGGTGGTGGGCGTCCTGTTCCTGCTCGCCATGTTCCTGAACCCCATCGCCGGGGTGATCCCGAAGGAGGCCACCGCGCCGGCCTTGATCCTGGTGGGGCTGTTCATGATGACCGTGGCACGGGACATCCCCTGGGGCGACTACGAGGAAGCGGTGCCGGCGTTCGTCACCATGCTGGTCATGCCCTTCACGTGGAACATCACGAACGGAATCGGGGCCGGTTTCATCACCTACACGGCCCTGAAGCTGCTGGCGGGCAAGGCCCGGGACGTACACCCCCTCATGCTGGTGGCCGCGGCGGCCTTCGTGGTGTACTTCCTGTTCCCGGCCTGAGCGGGTGGTCGGAGGGACCGTCACCGTCCTCACGGACTTCGGCACGGGCAGCCGGTACGCGGGCGAGGTGCGCGCGGTGCTGTGCGCGCCCTCGCCCGGCCTTCCCGTGCGGGTGGTGGAACTCACCCACGACGTCCGCCGCCACGACGTGCGGCAGGGCGCTGCGATCCTGCGGTCGGTCGTCGGCTTGTTCCCGCCCGGGACGGTGCACCTGGCGGTGGTGGACCCGGGGGTGGGTACCGCGCGGCGAGGCGTGGCAGTCCGGTCCGGTGGCCACCTGTTCGTCGGCCCGGACAACGGGCTGTTGCTGACCGCGGCCCTTGCCCTGGGTGACCCCGAGGTACGGGAGATCACGCACCCTGATCTGCGCAGGCCCCGGGTGGCGGCGACGTTTTGGGGGCGGGACGTGTTCGCACCGTGCGCGCGGTGGTTAGCCCTGGGCTTCCCCTTCGACTGGGTCGGGCCCCCGGTGCCCGACCCGGTCGCGCTCGCGGAACAGCCTCCTCGGCGCGAACCCGGCCGGCTGTCTGGCGAGGTGGTCGGACGGGACCCGTTCGGCAACCTGGCCACGAACCTGCCCGGGGACTGGCTTGAGGGCCTCCCCGAGGTGGTGGTGGTGCGGGTGGGGACCCGGGAGGAGGTGGCGCGGCGGGTGAGGACCTACGGCGAGGCTTCCGTAGGCGACCTGGTGGTGCTCGTGGGGAGCGACGGCTTACTGGAGGTCGCGGTCCGGGAAGGCGACGCGGCCGAACGCCTGCAGGCCGGACCCGGTAGCCCCCTCGTCCTCTCCTTCGCGCCGTAGGCCACGCGCAGGAGCCCGCAGCCCCCTCGCGGTCTATCGGACAGCAGTCGGGGGCCATTCGCCGGTAGCCCTGGACGCGCCCCCGCCAGCCCCGCCCGCATCCAAACCGCGACGTTACAATGGGCCCGAAGGCTTTGCTCGGGTGACCCCTTCACCCGGAGAGGAGAAGAACCATGCGGACCTCACGGCGGGTGCAGCGGGGTGCTGTGGTCCTCGCTGTCGTCGCGCTCCTGTTGGCTGCGCAGCCCGCGGCCCTGGCCGCGGACGCCTCGCTGGTGTTCCGGGTGGTGGAGCTCTTGCGGGACGAACACGTCTCGCGCCCGGACCCGGTGCAGCTGTACCAGGCTGCCTTGCGGGGCCTGCGGGAGGCGCTGGAGCGGGCGGGGGTGGTGCAGCCCATCGCCGACATCTTCGCCCGCGACGAGCAGCAAGCGCGGGAGCAGTTCCAGATGCGGTTCGACCGGGCCGTGGCGGCGGCCGCAGGCCGTCTCACGGAGCGCGAGCTGCAGTTCGCCGCGGCTCGGGCCGCGGCGGGTAGCCTACGGGACTCCCACACGGGGTTCATCACCCCCGAGCGGCTCGCGGAGCTGCGCCGCCAGCAGCAGAACCAGGCGGGCTTCACGGGGATCGGGATCCTTCTGATGAGCCGCGACGGCCGGTTCTACGTCAAGCTGGTGTTCCCGGACACGCCCGCACAGCGCGCGGGGCTCAGACCCTTCGACCGCATCCTGGCCGTCGACGGCGTGAGCACGGAGGGCATGACCACCGAGCAGGTGAGCACGCGCATCCGGGGACCGCAAGGGACGCCCGTCTCCCTCACCGTGCAGCGGCCTGGACAGGCTGTGCCGCTCAGCGTGGTGGTGGTCCGGGAGCCCATCGTGGTGCCGTCCGTGGAGTGGTCGGTGCTCGAAGGTGGGGTGGGCTACGTGCGGTTCGGGCAGTTCACCCGAGGCTCTGCCGCCCGACTGGCGCGGGCGGTCTCAGAACTGCAGCAGGCCGGCGTGCGCGGCCTGGTCCTGGACCTCCGGGGCAACCCCGGAGGGTTCGTGGACGAGCTGAACCGGGCTGCGGAGGTGTTCCTGCCACCGGGACGGCCCGTGTACACCATGTTGAGCCGGGAGGAGGGGCGCCGGGTGTTCTCCACCCGTTCCGGTCCGGTACTCGACCCCACGGTGCCGCTCGTGGTCCTGGTGGACGAGGGCACGGCGTCGGCCGCAGAACTGCTGGGGGCCGCCCTGCGGGACCACGGCCGGGCAACGCTGGTGGGGCTGCGGACC
>BEII01000038.1 GCA_002898935.1 bacterium HR32 | reverse complement strand
CTTCATCGTGGTGCGGGACGAACACGGGGAGGTGCGGGTGCTGGCCAACGTGTGCCGACACCGGGGCATGCAGGTCTGCCGGGCGGAGCGCGGCAACAGTAGCCACTTCCGCTGTCCCTACCACGGGTGGACGTATCGGAACACCGGGGACCTGGTGGGAGTGCCGTTCCACGAGGACGCCTACGGTGGAGACCCGCACTTCGACAAGTCAGCCTTCGGCTTGTTGGGCCCCCCACGGGTCGCCTCATACAACGGGCTCGTGTTCGCGAGCCTGGACCCCTCGGCGCCACCCCTGGAGGACTACCTGGGCGGCTTCGGCTATTATCTGGACTTCTACACCCGCCAGAGCCCTGCGGGGCTGGAGGTGCACGGCCCCCAGCGGTGGCGGGTGCGGGCCAACTGGAAGATCGGCGCGGAGAACTTCTGCGGGGACACCTACCACACGCCCCACACCCACCAGAGCATCGCGGAGATCGGCCTGTTCGGCGAGCACAAGGCCAGCAAGCGCAAGGAGGGTGCCCTGTACTTCGCAGACCGGGGCGGCGGGACCACCTACAAGCTCCCGCCCGGCGGGTTCCGGGATCGGCTGCGGTACGTGGGCTACCCCGACGAGATGGTCGACCGGATGGAGCGCACGTGGTCGCGCGCCCAGAAGGCCCTGGTGGCAGACGCGGGGTTCCTGGTGTCCGCCGCCACCCTGTTCCCCAACCTCAGCTTCGTGCACAACTGGCCCCGGGTCCGGGAAGGTGGCCCGCCCGTGCCCTTCATCTCCATCCGCCTGTGGCAGCCGGTCGGCCCCACGGAGACCGAGGTGTACTCCTGGTTCGCGGTGGACCGGCTGGCCCCGGAGGAGCTCAAGCGCGAGTCGTACCGGTCGTACCTGCTGTCCTTCGGGACCTCCGGGATGTTCGAACAGGACGACGTGGAGAACTGGACGTCCATCACCTCGGTCGCGGGGGGGTGGTGGGCACGCCAGATCCGGCTGCACAACCGCATGGGGCTCGCGCACGACGGCGGATTGTTGCGGCCGCCGCTCGCGGGCTGGCCCGGGCCTGGGCAGGCGTTCCAGGGCTTCGGGGAGTTCAACCAGCGTGCGCTCCTCGACCTGTGGTGCGACGCCATGGTCGGCGCGGGGGAGGTGGCGCGCAGGTGACGGACCGGGGTCTCACGCCCGAGGGATGGGTGCGGCTGGACGGCCGCGACCCCGACTACCACGCGGTGGTGGAGTTCCTGCACCGGGAGGCCGAGCTCCTCGACGCGCGGGACTGGCGTGGCTGGCTCGAGCTCCTGGCCGGTGACGTGGTGTACGAGATGCCCGTGCGGGTCACCCGGGCCCGCAGCCTGGAGGACAGCGCGCTCGTGGACATGGACCACTTCCGGGAGGACCGGTTCACGCTGGAAAAGCGAGTGGAGCGCCTGGAGACGGAGTACGCGTGGACCGAGGACCCGCCGTCCCGGACCCGCCACTTCGTCACCAACGTCCGGGTGTTCCGGCTGCCCGACGGCGACCTGGTGGCGAAGTCCTACCTCCTGCTGTTCCGCAGCCGCGGCGACACCCGGGAGCCGGAGTGGGTGAGCGCAGAGCGCACGGACCGCCTGCGGCGCGCCGACGCCGCCCTGCGCCTACGCCACCGGCGGATCGTGGTGGACGAGGCGGTGCTGCGCACCCAGAACCTGGCCATCTTCCTTTAGTGGTGCCGTGAAGAACCCCGAGGAAGAGTTCGAGCTCGCCAACGAGTTCGCCGTGGTCCGTGTCCGGCGGCGCAGGACCCGGAACGGGGAACGCCTGGAGATCGAAGCGCCCCGCCTGGGCCGCCGCATCGCCCTGTGCCCCCTGGAGCTGGAGAGCCTGACCTGGCAGACGCCGGAGACCTTCTCCCGCTTCCTCGCCACGCCCTTCGGCCCGGACGAGGAGGGCTAGCGTGGGGTGGCTTGAGGGCAAGGTGGCGCTCGTGGTGGGCGGCGGATCCGGGATCGGCCGCGCGGTGGTGGATGCCTTCGTGGACGAGGGCGCGCGGGTGGGCGTTTTGGAGCTGGACCCGGGCCGCGCCCGGGCGTTGGAGGTCCACGCCGACCGGGTGCGGGCCGTGGTGGGAGACGCCACCACCTGGGAGGACAACCTGCGCGCGGTCCGGGCCACGGTCGAGGCCTTCGGCGGCCTGGACGTGCTGGCCACCTTCGTGGGCGTGTTCGACTTCTACACGCGGCTTGAGGACATCCCGGCGGACCGGTTGGCGGAGGCGTGCGCCGAAGTGTTCCGGACGAACGTGGCGAGTTCCCTGTTGAGCACCAAGGCGGCGCTGCCAGAACTCCTGCGGCGGCCCGGGAGCAGCGTGGTGTTCACGGTTTCCACCTCGGGCTTCTACCCGGGCCGCGGTGGCGTGCTGTACGTGGCGTCCAAGTTCGCGGTGCGGGGCCTGGTGGTGCAGCTGGCGCACGAGCTGGCACCCCGGGTGCGGGTGAACGGGGTGGCGCCCGGCGGGACCCTCGGCACGTCCATGCGGGGGCTTGCGACGCTGGGCCTGTCCGATCGCCGGCTGGCGGACCTCCCCGGCCGCGAGGAAGAGCTCCGGGCCCGCACGCCGCTGCGGGTTGCCCTGCGCCCCGAGGACCACGCAGCCGCGTACGTCTACCTGAGCTCCGACCGCGCGCGGGGTGTGACCGGCACGATTCTCCACTCCGACGGCGGCGTCGGGGTGCGTGGGTAGGAGGGCTCCGGTGAACGCAGACGACGTCCGGGACTGGGTGGTGCTGGCCTCCCAGGTGCTGGGCCTGGAGGACCACGGCGACCTGGTGTGGGGGCACGCGTCGGTGCGCGACCCCGCAGGCCGCGGCGCGTGGATGAAGGCCGCGGGCTGGGGCTTCGAGGAGGTGGAGGCGGACCGGATCTTGCTCGTGGGATGGGAAGGCGAGGTCCTGGAGGGATCCGGCCGCCGGCACGCGGAGTACCCCATCCACACCGAGATCCTGCGGGCGCGGCCGGACGTGCAGTGCGTGGTGCACACCCAAGCACCGGCGGCGGTGGCCTTCGCGTCCCTCAACCAGCCCCTGCGGCCCATCTCCCACGAGGGTACCTTCTTCGTGCCGCCGGACGTGGCGCGCTTCACCCAGACCGGAGATCTCATCCTGACCCGGGAGCTGGGTCGAGCGCTGGCGGAGACTCTGCAAGACCGGAACGCAGCCCTGCTGGTGCACCACGGCATCGTCACGGTGGGACCGGACGTGCCCACCGCGGTGGTGGGCGCCATCCTCCTGGAGCGGGCGTGTCGCAAGCAGCTCTGGGCCATGGCCGCGGGGCCGCTCGCCACCTGGTCCAGCGACGAGGAAGCGCTGCGTAAGCGGAGGCACTGCTACCCGCCGGAGCTGGTGCGGCAGGCGTGGGACTACCTGGTGCGCCGGGTCCAGGAGCGGCGGGCGCGGACCGGGGCGTCCGTGTAGGAGGGGGTGGAGGCCATGCTGGAGGTGGACGCGCGGCCGCTCACGGGTGCGGAGTACCTGGAGAGCCTGCGGGACGGGCGGGAGGTGTACATCCACGGGGACCGGGTGCGGGACGTGACGGCACACCCGGCCTTCCGCAACGCCGCCCGTTCCATCGCCCGGCTGTACGACGCCCTGCACGACCCGGAGTTCCGAGAGGTGCTCACCGCCCGAGACCGATTGGGCATCCTCACCCACAAGTTCTTCCAGCCGAGCTACTCCGCGCGGGAGCTGTTGGAGGCCCGGGACGCCATCGCCTGTTGGGCGCGGCTCACCTATGGCTTCATGGGCCGCACGCCCGACTACAAGGCTTCCTTCATGGCCACCCTGGGGGCGGCACCGGAGTTCTACGAGCCCTTCGCGGAGAACGCCGCCCGGTGGTACCGGGAGTACGCCCGCCGGGTGCTGTTCCTGAACCACTGCTTGGTGAACCCGCCCGTGGACCGCACCAAGCCCGCCCACGAGGTAGCGGACGTGTTCCTGCGGGTGGTGCGGGAGACGGACGGCGGGATCGTGGTCCGGGGCGCCAAGATGCTGGCCACAGCCTCCGCCCTCACCCACGCCACCTTCGTGGCCCAGAACAGCGCCAGCGCCGCCATGCTGGAGAAGGGCAAGGCGGAGGACTACGCCCTGGTGTTCATCGCGCCCATGGACACCCCGGGCCAGAAGCTGATCAGCCGGCCGTCGTACGAGCTCACAGCCGAGAGCCCCTTCGACCACCCGCTGTCCAGCCGCTTCGACGAGAACGACGCGGTGTTGGTGTACGAGGACGCCTTCATCCCGTGGGAGCACGTGCTGGTATACCGGGACGTGGACAAGGCGCAGCAGTTCTACGCGGCCTCGGGGTTCCTGAACCGCTACAACCTCCAGGCCAGCACCCGGCTGGGCGTGAAGCTCGACTTCATGTGCGGGCTGCTGGCCAAGGCTCTGGCCGCCAACGGCACCGACGCCTTCCGAGGTGTACAGGCGCAGCTGGGTGAGGTCATCGGGTGGCGGAACCTGGTGTGGGCCATGACCTCTGCCATGGCCCTGGACCCCCAGCCGGGGCCCGGGGGCAGCGTGGTGCCGCGGTTGGAGTACGCGGCCACCGCCCGGTTGTTTGCTACCCTGGCGTGGCCCCGCGTTAAGGAGGTGTTCGAGCTGGTGCTGGGCGGAAGCCCGCTGTACACCGTCTCCAGCTACAGGGACCTGCAGAGCGAGCAGCTGCGTCCGCTTCTCGACCGGTACTACCGCGGAACGGGACTGCCTGCGGAGGAGCGCATCAAGCTGTTCAAGCTGGTGTGGGACGCCCTGGGGACGGAGTTCGGCGGCCGGCACGAGCTGTACGAGCGCAACTACTCTGGAAACCACGAGCAGATGCGGCTGGACCTCGTGACCTTTGCCCGGGCGAGGGGGCTCCTGGACGCCTTCGTGAGCCTGGTGGACCGGTGTCTGGACGACTACGACCTCTCGGGTTGGCGCTCGGGACCGTGGGTGTGGGAGCCGAAGCCCCCGCAGGGAGGCTCGGCGTGACCGAGGCGCAGGTGCGCGAGGAGGTGTTCGCAGCCTGCCGGGTCCTGGCAGGGGAGGGACTCGTGGAGGCCTACGGCCACGTGAGCGCCCGCTTGCCCGGTAGCCCGCACGTGGTGGTGACCCCGCGGTACGCCCCGTCGCTGGTGCGCGGCCCTGAGGACCTGGTGGTGGTGGACCTGGACGGCGCCCGTGTGGCGGGGGACGCCGACCCGCCGCTAGAGGTGTGGATGCACACCGAGGTGTACCGCGCGCGGCCGGAGGTCGGCGCCCTGTGCCGGACCCACAGCCCCGCGGCCACCGCGTGGAGCACGCTTGGCGAACCCCTGCGGCCGGTGCACGGCTTCGGGGCGTTCCTCGGCGTGGAGGTCCCGGTGTTCCCTATCCCGTTCCTCATCACCGACGCGGCCCTGGGCCGTGCGCTGGCGGAGGCCCTGGGCGGTGCAGAGGCGGTGCTCCTGCGGGGCAACGGACAGCTGGTGACCGGCCGCCGGGTGGCCGAGGCGTGCGTGAAGGCCTTGTTCTTGGAGCAGTCCGCCCGGGTGCACCTCCTCGCCCGGTGCGCAGGCACACCTCGGGTGTGGACCGCGGAGGAGGTCGCCCGGCGCACCGGTCCCGACGTGCCCTACGACCACTTCGGCCGCGCGTGGGACTACTACCGCGCCAAGCACGCGGTGGCCGGCCGGCGACGTCGTCGGGCTGCCGGACGCGGGTGAAAGACCGGTGGCGCTGGGTGGTCCTGCCCTTCTGCGCCCTGGCGCTGACCATGGGGGTGCGCAGCGGGTTCGGCGTGTACGTGCTGCCCTGGGAGGCCGAGTACGGCGCGAGCCGCACGGGGATCGCGTCGGTGTCGTCGCTGAGCCTGCTGGTGTACGGGCTTGGAAACGTGCTCGCAGGGTCTGCCGCAGAGCGCTTCGGTGTGGGACGGGTGATGGCCGCGAGCCTCGCACTCGTCGCGGTGGGCCTCCTGGCCAGCACCGCGGCCCTGGACGTGGGCTGGCTGTACCTGTGGTACGGGGTGGTGGCTTCTGTGGGATTCGCAGGCGCCTCCCACGTGACGGCCTCGGTGGCGGTGCGGCACCGCTTCCCCGACCGCCGGCGCAGCTTCGCGCTCAGCGTGGTCGTGGCAGGGATGTGTGCGGGCCAGATGGCCGTGGTGCCCGCGCAGGTGCTAGGCGTGGCCCAGTGGGGCTGGAAGCCGGTGCTGGCTTCCCTCGCGGGTCTCGCTGCGCTGCTAGCCCTCGCGGCGGCCTTCGGGTCCAAGTCCGACGCGGAGGTTTCCGCGGGGCACAGAGTCCAGGCCGGGCGAGCGTCAAGCGTCGGTGCGTTGCTGCGCGACGTGCGGTTCTGGGTCTTCCTGGCTCCCTACGCGGTCTGCGGGTTCACGGACTCCGGGCTCGTGGACAACCACTTCGTGCCCTATGCCAGGGGCCTTGGGGTGCCCGAGGGGGCGCTGGCCGCGTCGCTCTCGACCCTAGCGGCTGCGAACCTGGCCGGGACCGTGGCCGCGGGCTATCTGGCGGACCGGTGGGGCCGTGCGGCGGTCCTGAGCGTGCTGTACGGGGTCCGCGGTCTAGCGCTGGCCGCGCTGGTGGCGGGCGGGCCCCAGGCGGTGTGGGCGTTCGCGCCGCTGTTCGGGCTTACCCACTTCGCCACCATCGCACCCACCAACACGCTGGCGCTCAGCCTCTTCTCCGGCAGCGCCCCAGCGCTCGCGGTGGGGCTCGCGTCGTTCGTGCACCAAGTGGGAGCCGCCCTGGGCGCTGTGGCCGGCGGCGCGGCCTTCGACCGCCTCGGCAGTTACGAGGCGGTGTTTGCGGTGTCCGTGGGGCTGCTGGCGGCGTCGGCAGGGGGGATGGGGTGGCTGGGCAGGGTGGCGGAGCCGGACTTCTTCGGCGGCGGGCCCGTGCGGGGTAGGCCCGTGCGGGTAGGGTCGGAAGGGCGGTGAAGTCCGCAGGGGCTTTTGTCGGTCGTGCGGGTGTTCAAGGAGTTCTTCCGGCTCGGCAGCTCGGAGTGCCTGGGGCGGAAACCGGGAAGGACGAAGGGGGGATGCACGGTGAAGAGGCTGTGGCGCGTGCTGCAGGCGTGCGGAGTGGTGGTGGCGCTGGCCGCCGCGGCCAGCGCCCAGGCGGACGTGGTGGCGGCCGCGAAGCGGGAAGGCCGCGTGGTGGTGTACGGGTCGCTGGAGGCGGACGCCTTCGACGTGGTCCGGAAGGTGTACGAGCAGCGGTACGGCGTGCCCGTGGAGTACTGGCGGGCCGCCAGCACCCGGGTCCTGGACCGGGCCTTGGCGGAACACCGTTCGGGCCGCGGGCTGTTCGACGTGGTCCTCACCAACAGCGGGCCCATGAAGATCCTCAAGGCCCAGGGGGTGTTCCAACGCTACGTGGCCCCCACCTACGAGGACTTCCCCGCCGCCACCCGCGACCGGGACGGGGTCCTGTCCCCCGCGTACCGCATGGTGGTGATCAGCGTCCTGTACAACACCCGGCTCGTGCGGCCCGAAGAGGCCCCGAAGACCTACGCGGACCTGCTGGACCCCAAGTGGCGGGGCAAGATCGTCATGCCCGACCCCACCCTGCACACCACCACCGCCACGTGGCTGGTGAACCTGCGGCGGGTGCTGGGTGCCCAGTGGCGTCCCTTCGTGGAGCGGCTGGCGCAGCAGGTGGGGCTCGTGGAGTCCTTCCTACCCGTGGTGGACAAGCTGGTCGCGGGCGAGTACGCGCTCGGCGTCACGTACGTGAAGTACGTGAAGCAGTTCTCGGAGGCGCCCCTGGACTACGTGCGGCTGAACCCGGTCCTGGCGGACGCGCACCTGGTGGGCCTCGCCCGGAACGCACCACACCCCAACGCCGGCAGGCTGCTCATCAACACCCTGACCTCCCGGGCGGGGCTGCACGCCCTCGCCCAGACGGGCGAGTTCGTGCTGGTACCGGGCATCTACCCGCCCATCCGGGACGCGGACAAGCTGCGGGTGGTGATGATGGAGGACCTGGACGAGCGGGAGTTCCAGCGGGCCCGGGACGAACTCGGCCCGGTGTTCCGGAGGCGGTAGGGGATGGGCGTGCTGGCGCGCAGCCTGGCCTGGCCCCTGCGCCGGGGGGCGGTGGAGGCCTCCACGTGGGTGGGCGTGGGGGTGGGGCTGGTGCTGGCCTTCCTGACCCTGTACCCCACCGCCATGCTCTTGTACGGTAGCCTGAGTGACGCGCCCGTGGGCGCGGTGGGGCGGTTCACCCTGGCCCACTACCGCCAGGCGTATACCGACCCGGCCACCTACCGCCTGCTGCTGAACTCCTTCGCGTTCGCCGCGGGCGCGGCGGGGCTGTCGGTGGTGCTCGGCCTGACGCTGGCGTGGATCACGGTCCGCACCAACGCCCCAGGCCGCAGGCTGTTCGAGCTGGTAGCCCTGGCGCCCAACGTGCTGCCGCCCTTGCTGGTAGCCACCTCGTGGACCCTGGTCCTGAGCCCCCGGATCGGCATCCTGAACGTGACCCTGCTGCGGTGGCTGGGACTCCCTCCCTTGAACGTGTACTCCCTGGGCGGCATGGTGTTCGTGGAGGGGCTGGTGCTCACGCCCTTGGCGTTCCTCGTCGTGGCCGCCGCCCTGCGGTCCATGGACCCTTCCCTCGAGGAGGCGGCCCGGATGTCCGGTTCGGGGAACCTGGACGCGGCGCGCCGCGTCACCGTGCCCCTCGTGGTGCCTGCGGTCCTGGCCGCGGCCACGCTGAACTTCGTCCGGGCGGTGGAGAGCTTCGACGTGCCCGCGGTGGTGGCGCTGCCCGCGGGCATCGAGGTGTTCAGCACGAAGATCTTCCGGGAGGCGCTGGCCGCCTTCCCTCCCAACCACAACCTGGCCGCCACTTACGCCACTAGCCAGCTGCTGATCGCCGTGGGGTTCGTGGTGCTGTACCGGCGCATCACGGGGCTGCAGGAGCGCTACGCGACCATCACCGGCCGCGGGTACCGCCCCAACGTGGTGGACCTAGGTCCGTGGCGGTACGCCGCGTCCGCGGTGGCGCTCGGCGTGCTGACCCTCCTGGTGGTGGTCCCGTTCCTCGTGTTGGTCTACGTTTCCCTTCTGCCCTTCTACGAGGTGCCGAGCGGGGAGGTGCTGGGGCGGCTGACGACCCGGCACTACGCCTTCCTCCTGCAGAGCGACCGGGTGGCGCGCGCCCTGCGGACGAGCCTGGGCCTGGCGCTGGCGGGCGCGACCGCGGCCATGCTGCTCTCGAGCCTCGTGGCGTACTTCGCCGTGCGCCGCCGCAGCCGCGCCAGCGCCGTCCTGGAGACCCTGTCCTTTGTGCCGTGGGCCTTCCCCGGCACGGCCCTGGCCATCGGCCTGCTCTGGGCGTACGTGCGGCTACCGCTGCCGATCTACGGCACCGTGTGGATCCTGCTGATCGCGTACGT
>BEII01000037.1 GCA_002898935.1 bacterium HR32 | reverse complement strand
TCCTCGCTAGCGGTCCACGTCCGCCAGCACGATGTCGATGCTCCCCAGGATGGCGATGATGTCCGCCACCTTCCAGCCCCTCATCATCTCCGTCAGCGCGTGCAGGTTCACGAAGGACGGGGCCCGGATCTTCACCCGCCAGGGTGTCTCCCCGCCGGTGCTCACCAGGTGGATCCCCAGATCGCCACGGGGGGACTCCACCCGCGTGTACACCTCTCCGGGCGGGACCTTCAAGTTCAGGGGGACTCGGGCCGCCCGCACCTCGCCCTCGGGCATCTGGTCCAAGCACTGCAGGATGATTCGGGTGCTCTCCCGCATCTCGTCCATGCGCACCAGGTACCGGGCGTAGCAGTCGCCCTCCGTGTACACGGGCACCTGGAACTCCACGCGGTCGTACACCTCGTACGGGTGGCTCTTCCGCACATCCCACGCCAGGCCCGAGGCCCGCGCCACCGGCCCGCACGCGCCGAAGGCGACGGCCTGGTCCCGGGTCAGCACTCCGACCCCCTGGGTGCGCACCTGCCAGATGGGGTTGCCCGTCAGCAGCTTGTGGTACTCGTCCAAGCGGTTCAGGAAGTAGTGGCAGAACTCCCGACAGCGGTCCGTCCAGCCCGGCGGGAGGTCCTCGTTCACGCCTCCCAGCCGGAAGTACACGTGGTGCAGCCGCCCGCCCGTCACGGCCTCGAAGAGATCCATGATGAGCTCCCGCTCCCGCATGCACCACAGGAAGGCGGTGAAGGCCCCCAGGTCGATGCCGTAGGTGCCCAGCCACAGGAGGTGGCTGGCGAGCCGCTGCAGCTCCATGAAGAGGGTCCGGATGTAGCGGGCGCGCTCGGGCACCGACACTTCCGCCAGGGTCTCCGCGGCACGGATCACCGCCATCTCGTTGACCAGGGCGGCCAGGTAGTCCATGCCCCGGTCTGCCAGGGCGATGTTCTGCGTGTAGTTCCGGTGCTCCATCATCTTCTCGACGGAGGAGTGGAGGTAGCCGATGTCGGGCTGCACCTCCACGATGTTCTCCCCGTCCAGGGTCACGATGAGGCGGAGCACCCCGTGGGTGCTGGGGTGCTGTGGCCCCATGTTCAGGATGAGTTCCTCGGTGCGCAGGGACCGCATCCTACGCCCCCGCCTGCGCCGCCTCCTGCAGCCGGCGGGTCAGGCGGCGCTCCTTCTGGATCTTCTCCTGCAGCTTCAGCACCCCCTCGATGAGAGCTTCGGGCCGCGGAGGACACCCGGGAACGTACACGTCCACGGGGATGACGGTGTCGATCCCCTTCAGGATGGAGTAGTTGTCGTAGTAGAAGGGGCCCCCGCAGGTGGCGCAGGAGCCCATGCTGATCACGTACTTGGGCTCCGGCATCTGCTCCCACAGGCGCCGGACCACGGGCGCCATCTTGATGGTGCACCGCCCCGCCACGATGATGAGATCCGCCTGGCGGGGCGTGGCGCGGGGGATGACCCCGAACCGGTCCAGGTCGAAGCGGGTGCCCATCGCCTGCATCATCTCCATGGCGCAGCACGCGAGCCCGAAGGTGAGGGGCCACAAAGACCGCGCCCGGGCCCAGTTCAGCACGTTCTCCACGCTGGTGACGAGGATCTGCCCCCCCGGGAGCCGGTGCAGCACCTCGACCAGCTGCTCCACGGGCGCCACCTGGCTCCCGTCCGTGGGGACGCGCGCGATGCGGGTGACCTCGGGACCGCCCGACGACACGATCCACGCTCCTGACTCGGGGTGTAGGGCCGTACCGGCCCGTACGGATTCTCCCACACGCAGCAGGGCCGCTCAAGCACCCACGGGCGCCGGAGCGCCCGCTTCCGCCACGCGGTGCACCTCCGCCCCCAAGGCGCGCAGCTTCACCTCCAGGCCCTCGTACTTCCGGTCCAGGTGTTCCAGCCCGCGGATCCGCGTCTCCCCCTCCGCCACCAGCCCGGCGATCACCACCGCCGCGCCCGCCCGGATGTCCAGGGCCTCCACCACGGCGCCCGTGAGCCGTTCCACCCCCCGGACGTACGCGGTGTTGCCGTCCACGCGGATGTCCGCGCCCATCTTGACCAGTTCGTAGGCATACCCCATGCGGCCGTCGTAGATGGTCTCCCGCACCACCGCCTCTCCGTCTGCGGTGGCCAGCAAGGCGACAAACGGCGGATGCAGGTCCGTGGCGAAGCCAGGGAACGGAGCGGTGTCGATGTCCACCGCCCGCAGGCGCCTGGGCGCCCGCACCCGGACCCGGTCGGTGTTCGCCTCCACCTCACACCCGGCTTCGGCCAGCTTGCTCAACAGAGCGGTCACGTGTTCGGGAATCAAAGCGTCCACCTCCACGTCCCCGCCGGTGGCCGCCCCCGCGACCAGGTAGGTGCCCGCCTCGATGCGGTCGGGGATGACCGCGTACCGGGCCCCGTGCAGCCTGCGCACCCCCTCCACCACCACCGTGGGGGTGCCCGCACCCCGCACCCGGGCGCCCATGAGGTTGAGGAACACCGCGGTGTCGGTGACCTCCGGCTCCAAGGCCGCGTTGCGCAGGACCGTGGTCCCCTGGGCCAGGACCGCGGCCAGCATGAGGTTGATGGTGGTCCCCACGCTGCGGCGCGGCACGAAGAACTCCACGCCCCGCAGCCGCCTCGCCCGGCCCACCATGTACCCGCGCTCGGTCCCCACCTCAGCACCGAGGGCGGTGAACCCCTTCATGTGGAAGTCCACGGGCCGGCCGCCGATGGAGTCCCCACCCGGTAGCCCCACCTCGAACCTGCCCACCCGCCCGAGGAGTACCCCCGCGGCGTAGTACGAGCCACGGATGCGGCCGCACAGCTCCACGGGCGCGTGCACCCCGCTCAGGTGCCGGGCGTCCACTGCCAGCCGGCCGTCTTCCGTCAGGTCCACCTGGCAGCCCAGGCTCCGCAGGATGTCCGCCATGACGTACACGTCGCGGCAGCGGGGCACGTTCTCGAGGACGGACACGTCGGCGGCCAGGGCCGCTGCGGCCATGATGGGCAGCACGGTGTTCACGGCCCCCGCCACCTTCACCGCGCCCTCCAGTCGGTGCCCCCCCTGGACCACGAGCACCTCGGTCATGGTAGGACCTCCTCAGGAGCGGGCGCGGGACCCGCGCGAGTCCCGCCCGCGGTGCCCACCGCGCTACCCTTCGAGGGCGGGGCGGATTCGGCTGTCCACGTAGAAGCGGACCAGCTCTTCCAGGATCCGGTCCCGCTCCACCTTGCGGATCAGGGACCGCGCGCCCCGGTGGCTGGTGATGTACGTGGGGTCGCCCGAGATCAGGTAGCCCACCAGCTGGTCCTTGGGGCTGTAGCCCCGCTCCTGGAGGGCGCGGTAGACCTCCAGGAGGATCTCGAACACCCCGGGCAGTTCCCCCCCGAGGCGGTACACGCCGGTCTGCTCGTGCGGCTCGCTCAACGCCTCACCTCTCTCGGCCCCGTGGGCCCGGTCTTGACCGAGTTCGCCCTCGCCAGACCCGGTTCCTGGGGGAGCACGCCCGGCTTGTCCGCCACGTGCACCGCCACGGCCCCGAACAGCAGGTTCCGGTACCCGACGCGCACGAACCCCGCCTGGCGCAACCGGTCCGCGAACGCGTCCTGATCCGGCCAGCTGCGGATGGAGGTGGGTAGGTACAGGTACGCGTCGGGGTGGCGGGACAGCCGGCGGCCCAGCCATGGCACCACCGTGTACGAATAGAAATCATACAGCGCGGCGAACATCCGGTTGCGGGGCGCACTGAACTCCAGCACCACCAACCGCCCCCCAGGCTTCAGCACGCGCCACAGCTCTTCCAGGGCCCGCTCCACCCGCGCCACATTGCGGACCCCAAAACCCACCGCCGCCACGTCGACGGAGTCCTGTGGGAAGGGCAGCGCCTCCGCGTCGGCCTGGACGAACCACACACCCGGAAGGCCCGCGCCCCGCTGCCGGGCCAAGCGCACCATGGGTTCGGCGAAGTCCACGCCCACGGCCCGCCCGGTCGGTCCAAGCCTCTCCTTGAGGAGGAGCGCGAGGTCCCCGGTACCGCAGCAGACGTCCAGGGCCAGCCCGCCCGGAGGCGGGGTGGCCAACTCCACCGCGTAACGCTTCCAGCGTTTGTGCAGCCCGAGACTCAGCAGGGAGTTCAGGAGGTCGTAGCGGCGCGCGATGGCGCTGAACATCGCGCGCACGTACGCCCGCTTCCGCTCCGGGTTGGCCGCGTCTGGGACCACGGGGACAGTGTAGGAAGACGAGCGGTCGGCTGCCAGCAGTCCCTCTGGACCGGGAGGCATGACGGAAGACTCGTAACCGCGCCGCCAGCGGGCAGGATCCGCGCGTTACGCCCGCTGAGGAACTGTGGGACGGTGCCCAGTCCTGGTGGGCCCGCCTGGGCTCGAACCAGGAACCCACCGGTTATGAGCCGGGTGCTCTACCCTTGAGCTACGGGCCCCCGCGCCACTCAGTATAGCCCACCCGCACCAGGTACAGTCCGCCCGGGGGAACGACCGCGCCAGCCCGCTGGCTCGTCCGGGACGCCAGGACCTCCTGCAACTGCTCCGGCGGCCGCTTGCCGGAACCGACTTCCAGCAACGTGCCCACCAGCATCCGCACCATGTGGCGCAGGAACCGGTCCGCCACCACGTCCACGACCACGAACGGGCCCCGCCGGAACACGCGGAACCGGTGGACGGTGCAGAGTGTGGTCCGGGGGTTGCTGCCCACGGCGCAGAAGGCCGCGAAGTCGTGCCGGCCCCGCAGCGGTCCTGCCGCCTCCTGCATCCGCTCCACGTTCAGAACGCCCTTCCACGGAAGGGCCCGGTCGCGGACGAAGGGGTTGCGGCCGGTTCGGTTCCACACCAGGTAGCGGTAGGCTCGCCATCGGGCGTCCCGCCGGGCGTGAAACCCCGGGGCAGCGTCCTCGGCGCACCGCACCGCGACGTCCGGCGGGAGGTAGTGGTTGAGGGCGCCCACGAACCGCTGTGGGGCCAGCTCCGACGCCGTGCGGAAGTGGGCGACCTGCCCCAGGGCGTGCACCCCCGCGTCCGTGCGGCCTGCCCCCACCACCCGGGTGGGCGATCCCGTCACGAGCGCCACCGCGCGCTCCAGGGTCTCCTGCACCGAGGGCCGATGGGGTTGGCGCTGCCAGCCGGCGTACCGGGTGCCTTCGTAGGCGACCACCAACTTGATCGTGCGCACCGCCTCACCACCGGAAGCGGCCTGGCAACAGGACCGCGAAGCTCGCCGCCAGCACGACGGCTGCGGCAAGGGCGTCCGACCGCCGGTAGCGCAGCTGCTTCATCCGCGTGCGCCCTTCCCCCCCGCGGTAGCAACGGGCCTCCATGGCGAGGGCCAGCTCGTCCGCGCGCCGGAAGGCGCTGACGAACAGAGGCACCAGGATGGGGACGAGGGCCCGCGCGCGGCGCACGAGCCCGCCGGTGTCCAAATCCGCACCCCGGGCCATCTGTGCCTTCATGATCTTCTCCGTCTCCTCCACCAGGGTGGGGATGAACCGCAGGGCGATGGTCATCATCATGGCCAGCTCGTGGGCAGGCACCCCCACGCGCCGGAACGGTGCCAGCAGCCGCTCCATCCCGTCCGCCAGCTCCACCGGCGAGGTGGTGAAGGTCAGCAGGGACGTGGCCACCACCAGAAGGACCAAGCGGGCGGTGACGAACAGACCCTGGACCAGCCCCTCCCGGGTGGCCGCGAAAGGCCCCAACCGCCACAGCACGGTCCCCTCGGAGGTACCCCCGAAGAAGACCTGTAAGAGCAGCGTCAGCACCAGCAGGAACCAAATGGGCCTAAGCCCCCGCAGCACGAACCCCAGGGGGATCTGCGCCAAGAGCAGACACGCTCCCAGGAACAGGGCGAACAGGCCCAGCCCCGCGAAGTCCCGCGCCAGGAACACCACCACCAGCAACGCGGTGGTGGCGAGGACCTTGGTGCGCGGGTCGAGCCGGTGGACCGGGGAGGCCCGCGGCACGTACTGGCCGATGGTCAGGCTTCGGAGGAGCTCCACGCCGACCCCCCAGCCCGCAGGGCGCGCACGATCTCCTCGCACGCCTCCTCCACCGTGAGGCAGTCCGTGCGCACGGGGAGCCCGCCGGCCCGCAGCCGCAGCAGCACGTCCGTCACCCGGGGCACGTCCAGGCCCACGCTCCTGAGCCGGTCCGCCTGCGCGAAGGCCTCGCGCGTGGGAGCGTCCAAGAACACCTGCCCCCGGTGCAGGACCACCACCCGGTCGCACAGCCGCGCCACGTCGTCCATGCTGTGGGACACCAGGACCACCGTCAGGCCCTGCTGACGTCGCCACTCGCGGACGTGCTCCAGGATCTCCTGCCGGCCGCGGGGATCCAGGCCTGCGGTGGGCTCGTCCAGGACCAAGACCCTCGGGCGCATGGCCAGCACCCCCGCGATGGCCACCCGCCGCATCTCCCCGCCCGAAAGAGAGAAGGGGGACCGGGGGCCGAAGCGGTCTGGGTCGAGCCCCACCCAGCGCAGCGACTCCCGCACCCGTTCGCCTACCTCTTCGGGGTCCAGGCCCAGGTTGCGCGGTCCGAACGCCACGTCCTCGAACACCGTCTCCTCGAACAGCTGGTGTTCGGGGTACTGGAACACCATCCCCACCCGGCGCCGGATCTCCCGGACCGTCTCGCCGCGACCGTCCATCCGCACGCCGTCCACCCACACCGACCCTTCCGTGGGCCTGAGCAGGCCGTTGAAGTGCTGCACCAGGGTGGACTTGCCGGAGCCCGTGGGCCCCGCCACGCCCACGCACTCGCCCCGTCCCACCACCAGATCCACCCCCCGCAGCGCCACCGCCTCGAAGGGGGTCCCCCGCAGGTACACGTGGGTGAGCCCCTGGCACACCACCACGGGGTCCGTTGCGCTCACACCACCGCCCTCCGCAGCCGCAGGATCTGGTCGGCGAGCTCCCCGGGGTGCAGGGCCTGGGTCTCCAGCTGGACGCCCCGGCGCACCAGGCACGCGTGCAGCCGTGCTACCTCCGGCAGGTCTAAGTTCACCTCCCGCAGCCGGCGCGCCTCCCGGAACACCTCCCGCGGCGGGCCGTCGAGCACCACGCGTCCCGCGTGCAGCGCCACCACCCGGTCCGCCTCCGCAGCCTCCTCCATGCTGTGGGTGATGTGCACCACCGCGATGCCCTCCCGGTCCCGCAGCTGGTGGGCGGTGTCGAGGACCTCCCGGCGGCCCTCGGGGTCCAGCATGGTGGTGGCCTCGTCGAACACGATGCACCGCGGCCGCATGGCCAGGACCCCCGCGATGGCCACGCGTTGTTTCTGGCCACCCGACAGCAGGTGCGGCTCCCGGGAGCGGTACTCCAGCATGCCCACAGCCCGGAGGGCCTCCTCCACGCGCCGGGCGATCTCTTCCGGCGGTAGGCCCAGGTTTTCAGGGCCGAAGGCCACGTCCTCCTCCACCACCGTGGCCACGATCTGGTTGTCCGGGTTCTGGAACACCATCCCCACCCGGCGCCGGATCTCCCACAGGGCGTGGGGGTCGCGGGTGTCCAGGCCGTCCACCACCACCCGGCCCTCGGTGGGGAGCAGCAACGCGTTCAGGTGCTTGGCGAGGGTGGACTTGCCGGAGCCGTTCCCGCCCACCAGCGCCACGAACTCCGCGGGGCGAATGGTGAGGCTGACGTCGTAGACGGCCCGGACTTCGTGCGGCGTGCCCGCGTGGTAGACGTGGGTGAGGTGCGCGACCTCGATGAGCGCGGTGGGTTCCGACACACCGTCCCTGACTCTACTTCTCGAGCAGTTCCAGGTAGGCCATGGGCGCCGCGTCGCCCCGGCGGGGTGCGTCCTTCAAGATGCGAGTGTAGCCGCCCCGGCCCCGCTCGTAGCGGGGCGCCACGGTCTGGAACAGTTTGCGCAGCGCCTCCTCGTCCTGCACCAGGCGGGCGGCCTGCCGCCGGGCGTGAAGGCTCCCCTTCTGGGCCAGGGCGATCAGCTTGTCGGCCACCTTCTTGGCCTCCTTCGCCTTGGCCTCCGTGGTGTGGATCCGCTCGTAGCGGATCAGGGCGGTCACCAGGTCCCGGAACAGCGCCCGCCGCTCCCCGGAGTCGCGATCCAGCTTGCGCGTCTTCGCCCCGGTTCCCATCTCAGGACCCTCCTACGAGGTGGCCTTGCGCAGGGAAAGCCCCAAGGCCGCCAGCTTCTCGTTCACCTCTTCCAGGGACTTGCGGCCGAAGTTCTTGACGTTGGCGATCTCCTCCTCCGTGTGCTGCACCAGGTCGCCGATGGTGTGGATGCCGGCCCGCTTCAGGCAGTTGTACGGGCGCACCGACAGCTCCAGCTCCTCGATGGGGGTGGCCAACAGGCGCGCCAGCTCCGGGTCCCCGCCACCGGCGCTCGCCCCCTCGGCCTCCGAGATGCCCCCCACCAGGCGGAAGTGGTCGATGAGCAGCCGGCTGGCCTCCGCCACCGCTTCGTCCGGCCGGACGGCTCCGTTGGTCCACACCTCCAGCACCAGCCGCTCCAGCTCTCCGCCCACGCCCACGTGGGTGTCCTCCACCGTGTAGTTCACCTTCTGGACGGGCGAGAAGATGGAGTCCACGGGGATTACGCCGATCACGTGCTCGCTCTTGCGGTGCTTCTCGGCAGGCACGTAGCCCTTACCGCGCTCCACCACCATCTCCATGGCCAGACGGGCGTCCCGCCGGTCCAGGGTGGCGATCACCAGGTCGGGGTTCAAGATCTCCACCTCCGCGTCCGGCTGGATGTCCGCGGCGGTGACCTCCCGCTTGCCCTTCGCCTCCAGGCGCAGCAGCTTCGGCTTGTCCGTGTGCAGCCGCAGGGTGAGCTCCTTCAGGTTGAGGAGGATCTGGGTGACGTCCTCCACCACGCCGGGCACGGTGCTGAACTCGTGCAGCACGCCCTCGATCTTCACGGAGGTCACCGCGGCACCTGGGATGGAGGACAGCAGGACCCGCCGCAGGGCGTTGCCCACCGTGACCCCGAAGCCGCGCTCCAGCGGCTCCACCACCACCTTCGCGTAGGTGTCCGACAGCTCCGCGTACTCCACCTTGGGCTTCGTGAGTTCCCACAGTCCGAAAATGCTCATGACCCCCTCCTCCAGTCCCCGCACCTACCGGGAGTAGAACTCCACCACCAGCTGCTCCTGCACGGGCACGTCGATGGCCTCGCGGCCGGGCAGGGACAGCACACGGCCCTCCGCCCGCTGGGGGTCGAACTCCAGCCAGGCAGGCGGCTGCCGGCCCCCGCCCTCCAGCAGGGCCCGAACCCGCTCGTTCTTCTGGCCCCGGGCTGTGAGCCCCACGCGCTGGCCTGGGCGCAGCAGGTAGGAGGGGATGGTGACCTTGCGGCCGTCCACCGTCACGTGCCCGTGCGCGACCAGCTGGCGCGCCTCCTTCCGGGAAGCGGCCAGGCCCAACCGGTACACCACGTTGTCCAGCCGCAGCTCCAGGAGCTGCAGGAGCCGCGTGCCCGTGACCCCTTTGAACCGGGCCGCCTCCTGGAACAGGCGGCGGAACTGGGCCTCCTGCACCCCGTAGATGCGGCGCAGCTTCTGCTTCTCCCGCAGCCGGATGGCGTACTCGGACGCCTTCCGCCGGGAGGGCAGGTGCCTGCCCGGCGGCTCCGCACGCTTGACC
>BEII01000036.1 GCA_002898935.1 bacterium HR32 | reverse complement strand
AAGCGGATCCTGATCGACCCGTTCAACGACCAGGTGGGCTACCCGGTGCCTCGGGTGGCCGCAGACCTGGTGCTGATAAGCCACGAGCACTTCGACCACAACCACGTGCAGGCCGTCGCGGGCTCGCCTCGGGTGATCCGGGGCCTTCGGGAAGACGGCAAGGAGTTCGCGGACGTCCGCGAGACCGTGGAGGGGATCCGGGTGGTGGGGCTCCCCTCGTACCACGACACGGAGCAAGGTGCGCAGCGCGGCAAGAACGTCATGTTCCGGATTGAGGTGGACGGGCTGAAGATCCTCCACTGCGGCGACCTGGGGCACGACCTGGAGAACACCAACTTCCACGAGGCGGCGTACAAGGGGGCACTCAAGCCGGACATCCTGATGGTGCCGGTGGGCGGCCACTACACCATCGACGCCCGCACCGCGGAGTTGGTGGTGAACCGGCTGCAGGCCCGGGTGGTGATCCCCATGCACTACCGCACGGAGGCTAACCCCACGTGGCCGCTGGCGACCGTGGACGAGTTCCTCTCCGGCAAGCGCAACGTCACCCGCGTGGGGCACCGGGTGGAGGCCACGCCGCTGCCGAGCTACCGGGAGATCTGGGTGATGGACTGGAAGGAGAAGGGCGCTTGACCGCCCGCAGCGTCCTGGCCCGGGTGGAGATCCCCCGGGGCAGCCGCAACAAGTACGAGTGGGACCCGCGCTCCGGCGTCCGGCTGGACCGCGTCCTGTATTCGCCGCTGCACTACCCCGCGGACTACGGCTTCCTGGAGGACACGCTGGCCGAAGACGGTGACCACCTGGACGTGCTGGTGTTCACGTTCGAGCCCACCTTCCCCGGGTGCCTGGTGGAGGTGCGCCCCATCGGGGTGCTGGACATGCGGGACGAGAAGGGGAGGGACCAGAAGATCCTCGCGGTCCCGGTGGCAGACCCCCGCTTCGATGCGGTGGAGGACCTGGACGGAGTGCCCGCGCACTTCCTGCGGGAGGTGGAGCACTTCTTCACGGTGTACAAGGAACTGGAGCGCAAGCCGGTGGAGATCTACGGGTGGGCCGGGGCGGAGGAGGCCTGGCGGCTGGTGGAGGAGGCGCAGCGCAGGGCTGGTGAGCTGCAAGGGCCCTGACGTGCAGCACCGCCACCCCAAGATCACTGCGCGGTTTGGCGGCGCCCGCGTCTAGCGCGAGCTTCGTGCGCCCCGGGCGGCGCCGTACACCGCGATGCCCAGCCACACGGCGTTCACGAAGGCCGAGGGGACGGCCCCGTAGTACAGGCTGTTGACGCCGAGCAGCACGCTGCCCGCGGCGTTCAGACCCTGGTACAGGAGGCTCCCACCGTGGACTCGCCGGCTGGACACGAGGAAGTACGCGAACAACAACACCGCAGCCCCGAGCCAGCCAAGGCCGTCCACCAGGGCGTTGCGCGGCACCGCTACGCCTCCACCAGCCACCGCAGCAGGGTCCGGACCCCGAACCCGGTGGCGCCCTTGGGCAGGTGCGGCGCCTGCCCCTCTTGGGTGTCCAGGTACGCGACCCCCGCGATGTCCAGGTGCGCCCACGGACGGCCTCCCACGAACCGGCTGAGGAAGGCCGCTCCCTTCTGGGCCCCGCCGTAGCGGCCACCGGAGTTCTTGAGGTCCGCCACGTCACTGCGCATGGCTTCCAGGAACTCCTCGTACAGCGGCAGCTCCCAGATCCGCTCGCCGGCTTGGTCGCCCGCACGGAGCAGGGCGTCCACGAGGGCCCGGTCGTTCCCGAGGACGGCCGCCGCGTGGTAGCCCAGGGCGACCACGGCGGCTCCGGTGAGGGTGGCGATGTCCACCACCGCGTCCGGCCGGTACCGCTGCGCGTACGCGAGGCAGTCCGCCAGCACCACGCGGCCCTCTGCGTCGGTGTTGGTGATCTCCACCGTCTTGCCGTCCAGCGTGCGGATGATGTCGCCTGGCTTGAAAGCGGCATCGCCCAGGAGGTTCTCCACCGCGCCCACCACCCCCACCACCCGGTGCCGGACCCCCAGGTCCGGGAGGGCCTGGAGCACCGCGAGCACCGCGGCGGCGCCGGCCATGTCCGCCTTCATGGTCTCCATGCCCTCGTGGGTCTTGATGTCCAGCCCCCCTGCGTCGAACGTGACGCCCTTGCCCGCGAGCACCACCGTCCGCCTGGCCCGCGCAGGCCGGTAGTCCAGCACGACCATCTGAGGAGGCTGGCGGCTTCCCGCGCCCACCGCCAGGATGGCGCGCGCGCCCATCCGCTCCAGCTGTCGCGGCCCGAACACCCGGATCGCGAGACCGGCCTTGCGCGCCACCTCCCGCGCGACCTGAGCGAGCGCGGGCGGGGTGACCTCGTTGGGCGGCCCGTTCACGAGGTCCCGGGCGAAGCAGGTGGCCTGCGCGAGCCGCTGCGCCCGGCGCACCGCAGACAGGGAAGCCGGCCCGACCACCTCCACGGCCTCCAGCGGAGGGTCCTCGGGGTGCTTGTACCGGGTGTACCGGTAGGCTCCTAGAAGCGCCCCTTCCACCAGCGCCTCCGCGGAGGTGTCCGTGGCGGGGAATCCCGGCGCCCACAGGCTGACCCGTCGGACGCGCACCGCCTGCGCCTCCCGGGCCGCGAGGGCCGCGGCCCGGCGCAGGGCGTCCGGCACGTCGGCGGCCTTTCCGGTGCCGACCAGCAGCACCCGTGGGGTGGGGAGCTTGCCGTGGGTGAACAGGAGCAGCGTCCGGTCGCGCTTCCCGGCGAAGCCGTTGAGCTCGGCCGCCTGGCGCACCCAGCCAGACAGCGCCCGGTCGAGTTCCGTAAGCGGCTCGAGCCCCGCGTCCTCCCGCACGGGCACGGCCAGCAGGTCTGTGCGCAGCGCGTGCCACGGCCCTCGCGCGACGGTGACCTTCATGCCTGCTCCCCTCCTTCGAAGCCTGCCGGCACTGCGTGCAGGGTAGTGGCCACACCGTGGCAGTGGGAGGCGGTGAGGACACTCACCCACCACCCAGGCGCGGCCGTCTCCTCGGCCCAGCGTAACGCCCACTGCATCCGCTCGATCGGGACCGTCCCGACCCCGTACACGAAGTGCCGGCAGGGGAACGTCACCACGGGGACCTCCGCAGACAGGCGGACGGACCGCTCCAGGTCCCACGTGCGCGGGCCCTTCGTGGCAGGGCAGACCGCGGGCTCAGGGCACGTCGCCGGGCACCGCCAGGCGGCCTCGCTCAGGTAACGGCTTCGGCCCACGGTGTGGTCGTAAGGCAGGCGCACCGTCCCGGGCAGCGGCCCGGACACGAGGCGCAGGTCCGGCCGCGCGCGCTCCACGGACAGCACAAGCCAGTCCGCGAGCACGTGCGGCGCGAGCGGGGCCGGGACCAGGTGCGCGTCGTGCGGGGCCCGGGGCGCGTAGTCCACGAGGAACTGCGTCCAGTCCGCGGTGACCACTTCTACGAGATCGCTACGCAGCCGGGTCCGCGCGGGCGCCAGAGGGTTCCGGTCCACCACCACCAACCGGTTGCAGCGCAGCCTTCCGCGGTCGGCTGCCTTGAGGAGCTGGCCCGTGTGGAAGCAGCCATAGCAGCCGCCCCCCAGCACCACGATCTCCGAAGCCTCCCGTACGGCCCTCACAGCCCCAGGTCCACCTCTCGGCCCACGCCCAGGATCCGTGCCCGTTCGTAAGCCAGCTTGGCGGCCACCACGTCCTCCAGCGCGATCCCCTGCGAGCAGAACAGGGTGACGTCCAGGTCCCCGGTCCGTCCCCGCACGCGGCCCGCCACCACGTCGGCGAGCTCCACGGCCCGGCTCCAGTCCCACTTGCCCTCTGCCTGGGCCAGGATCAGGTCGCCGCACTCCACCCGGGCCTGGGCCAGGTCGTCCACCGCCACCACCGTGGCCCGTTGTACCACGTCCGCGTCCACCTCCCGCCGGTGGGCCCAGTTGGAGCCCGCGGCGTTGACGTGCGCGCCCGGGCGCAGCCAGCGACCCAGCAACACGGGGTCGCGCGCGGTGGTGATGGTGCACACCACATCTGCCTCCCGCACGGCCTCCTCCGCGGAGGCGACAGCTACCACCGGCCGGCCCACCGCATCGCTCATCTCGCGGGCGAACTCTTCCCGCCGCTCCGGGCTGCGGCTGTGGACCCATACCCGCTCGACGGGCCGTACCGCGCACACCGCCTCGAGCTGCGTGCGGGCCTGCCACCCGGCCCCGAGGAGGGCCACCGTCCGGGCGTCGTCCCGAGCCATGTGGCGCGTGGCGAGCCCCGTGGCAGCGCCCGTGCGGCGTTGGCCCAGCACGTTGGCCTGCATCAGGCACAGCAGCCGCCCTGCTCCTTCGTACAGGAGGACGAGGAACCGCGCGCCCTCCGAGGACGTGGTGTACGCCTTGAGACCCAGGACCCCCCCAGGGCCCCACGCGGCGGACATGACGTGCAGCACGGTCCCTGAAGGGAGCGCCGCGCGTCCCCGGGGCACGTTGGGCGCAAGCCCCGCGGCCTTGTCCCGGAAGGCAGCTTCCAGGGCGTCCACGAGCTCCGGGACGGACACGAGCTCTGCGACCTCGGACTCGGTGAGGAACAGGGTCACGGCGACAACTCCTCCACCACCGCGGCGAGGCGCGAGGGTGCGGGGCCGACCACGTCGAGGTAGTGGTCCCACCGCCGCCTCAGCTCCACCACCTCCGGGGTCCAAACCCCGAGCAGCATCCCGTTCCAGGGCGGCACGTCGGGGTCTAGGGCCGCCCGGTCCAGGTAGCCGAGCGCGTCGTCGAGGAACGCGCGCACGTTCTGGGCGTCGAGCCCGGGTCCCCAGAACGGCTGGCCCAGCAGCTCTTCGGAGAGCGCCACGAGCACCCTGGCGGTGGCCGCGAGCACGGCCAGCGACCGCACCTCCTGCCAGCGGGCCTGGATGTTCGTGGACGAGGGATCCGCCTCGCGGTCCGCCCGCATCTCGGCCATCCAGCCGTCCGCCACGCACACGAGCCGGCAGGCCGCCTGCCGCATCCAGTCCCCGGGCTGCGGCTGGCCGAAGGCCGCCCGCGCCACGGCCACCACCGCCTCCTGCACCTTCGCCGCGTACGGCGGCGTGACGATGCGGGGCATCAACACGTCCCGCTCGTACACACTCTGCGCCACCAGAGGCAGGTTGGCGGGTGTGATGCGGTCCGGGAGGTGCTCGCGGTAGGCGGCCCGCACCCGCTGACCGCGCGCGCCCGCCAGCTCCAGCAACAGGCGGAGGGGCAGGAACACCGCCCCGCCCCACAGCATCAGCCAGAAGAACCAGCGGTCCCAGCCGAAGACCGCGGCGGTGGCCGCGAAGCCCGCGGCGCACGCTGCCACCAGGTAGCGGGAAGCCCGGCGCCGCGCCTCCCCCGTGGCGAGCCGTGCCAGCAGTAGGCCTCGAGGCGGCGCCGCGGGAGAGGTCTTGCCCATCAAGCCACGAGCCGGTCCACGGTGTCCGCGTCCAGGCGCCGGATGACCGCGGTGACGAGCCGCACGGTGTTTTCGAAGTCGTCCCGGTGCAGAACGGCGTTGTGGCTGTGGATGTAGCGGACGGGGGCACCGATGACCACAGACGGTACACCCACGCCGAAGGTGTGGATGCGGCCCGCGTCCGTACCCCCGCGGGCCACCCGGTCGAACTGGTAGGGAATCCCCTCCGCCTCCGCGGTGTCCACCACCAGGTCCCGCAGACGGACGTGGGGGATCATGGTGGCGTCGTACAGGAGGATCACGGGCCCCTTGCCGAGCTTGCCCTGCGCCTCGTCGGGCTTCACCCCGGGCGTGTCGCCGGCGATCCCGGTGTCGAGGGCGATCCCCACGTCGGGCTGGACCAAGTGGGAGGAGGTCTGCGCGCCCCTTAGCCCCACCTCCTCCTGCACGTTGGCCACGCCGTACACGGTGTTCGGGTGCGGCTCCTCCTGCAGGGCCCGCAGTACCTCCACCACCGCCGCGCAGCCGAACCGGTTGTCCCACGCCTTCGCCATAACCAGCCGCTCGTTCCGCATCACGGTGAAGGGGGAGTCCGGGACCACGGGGTCTCCGGGCCGGATGCCGAAGGCTTCGGCCTCCTCACGGCTTCCGGCTCCCACGTCGATGTACATGTCCTTGGGGTCTACCGGCTTCTTGCGCTCCTCCTCCTCCAGGAGGTGCGGCGGCTTGCTGCCGATGACCCCCAGCACCGGTCCCTGGCGCGTCCAAACCTGCACCCGCTGGGCCAACATGACCTGGGACCACCACCCGCCCAGGGTCTGGAACTTCAGGTAGCCCTCGTCGGTGATGCGGGTTACCAGGAAGCCGATCTCGTCCATGTGCCCGGCCACCAGCACCTTGGGCGCAGGACGCGTGCCCTCCTTGCGGGCCACGAGGCTGCCGAGCCGGTCCTGGAGGATCTCGCCGAGCGGGCTCAGGTACTTCCGCAGCACCGCGCGCACGGGTTCCTCGAAGCCCGGCACCCCCGGCGCCTCCGTGAGTTCTCGGAACATCTCCAGCGTCCGGTCCGTCACGACACCCCTCCTGTGGGCTCGCCCAGGTGCGCGCGGAGGAAGCGGGCCGCGCGCTCGAAGGCGTCCAGTTGGTTTTCGCGCTTGCCGAACCGGTGTCCCTCGTCGGGGTACACGTGCACCTCGGCCACGCCGCCGGCCCGACGCACCGCCTCCGCCACCTGGTGTGTCTCTTCCACCGGGCAGCGGATGTCGTTGGCCCCAGCCAGGATCAGGAGAGGGGCCCGGATGCCGTCGGCGAAGAAGATGGGGGACCGGTCCCGCCACAGCTCGGCGTCCTCCACGGGGTCGCCCATCATCATGCGGTCATAGGCCTGCAGCACAGGGTCTTCGTGCTCGTACTCCGTGAACCAGTTCGCGAAGGGCACGATGGCCACCCCTGCGGCCCAAACCTCCGGGAACTTGGCGAGGGCCATCAGGGTGAGGTAGCCGCCGTAAGACCCTCCGGCCACCGCCACCCGCTGGGGATCCACGTACCCCGTGGACCGGAGGTAGTCCACCGCGGCCACCACGTCCCTCAGGTCTCCGCCCCCCAGGTCCTTGCGGTTCGCCTCCTGGAACGCCCGACCGAACCCCGTGGACCCCCGGTAGTTGGGGCACAGGACCAAGAACCCGCAGGACACCCAGTGCTGCAGGTGCGGGAACCAAGCGTTGGCGTGGATGGACGCCGGCCCGCCGTGCACATATACGACAGCAGGTAGCGAGCCGTCCGGTCGAGCGCCGCGGGGCACGTACGCGAAGGCGGCGATGGGGGTGCCGTCGAAGGACGGGTACACGACGCGCTGAGGCCGGACGAAGTCCTCGGGCCCGAGCCCGCCCACCAGCGAGTCACTCAGCTGCACGGCCTCCCCGGCCTCCGCCCGCACCACCCACAGGTCCGGCGGGCGGTCCGCGGACTCGTACACCAGGGCGATCCGATGCCCGTCCGGGGAGAACTGGGCGGCGGTGAGGACGCCGCCCGGAACATCCAGCGCGCGCCGGTCTCCCGCCAGCGTGCACAGCCAGAGCCGGTGCTCGCCCGCCTCGTCCTCCACCAGGAGGTATCGGCCGTCTGCGGGCGAGCCCGCGGCCACGCGGGTCTCCCACTCGGACTTCCAAAGCCACGTCACCCGGCCGTCCAGGTCCAGCAAAGCCGCAGCCTCCAGGTCCTGGGGGTTGCGGTTGGACGTGACGAACAGGCGGCCGTCCGGGGTCCACGCCACCGCCTCCACGGTGCTGCGGTCGTCCGGTTCTGCCAGCACCCGCTCGCCTCCGTCCTTCAGGTCGACCACGCTCACCCCGCAGTGGGCGTAGTCGTGGGTGCGGTTGATGGCAAGCCAGCGGCCGTCGGGACTCGTACGGACCCACGCGCACTGGCCGCGCTCGTTCCCCGCCACCCGGACCACCTGGCCCGTGGCAGGGTCGAGCAGGTACGCGCAATAGGCGCCCGGTTCCTCCCGCTCCGCGGCGAAGACGAGCCGGCTGCTGTCCGGGAGCCAGTGGACGCTGTGGTAACCGACGCCTTCCGTGCGGGTGACGTCCACGGGCGGACCGCCTGCTGTGGACACCAGGTAGACATTCGGCTTCTCGTTGCCCCCCACGTCCTGCGTGTAGACCACCCACCGTCCGTCCGGGGACGGGTCCTGCAGGTGCGTCCACTCGTCGGACACCACGAACTGCACGGGCCAGCCGCCGTCCGCCCGGACGCGCCACAGGTTGAACCGCCCGGTGGCGTTCCACTCGAACCACAGGGAGCGCCCGTCCGCGGACCAGCGCACCGCCGTCACCCGCTTCGCGTACAGCAGCGTGCGGAGGTCCAGCAGTCGGCGCGGGCCGGGCGTGCTGCGCAGGGGCGCGCTCCGCAGCTTTGCAGCAGGGGTAGGGACCATCCCGCCTCCTGGGTCCGGCCCTTGCCGGGGCCGCATCCTGGACCAATATACTGGATCGCGCGCCCGGCCGGCGGGCAGGGTTCGGGCGGGGTGGGGTCGTAGAACGGACAAGGTGCCGGCGGGGGTCACAGTCTGTTCCACGGAGGAGTTCCATGGAACGTGCCATCGCGTACGCCCGGGAGCACCGCGCCAGCTTCCTCGAGGAGCTGAAGGAGTGGCTCGCCATCCCCAGCGTGAGCACGCTCCCCGAACACGGGCCGGACTGCGAGCGGGCGGCGCGCTGGCTCGCGGACCAGCTACACCGGGCGGGGCTGCGCCGGGTGGAGGTCGTGCCCTCCGCGCGGCAGCACCCCCTGGTGTACGGGGAGTGGCTCGGGGCACCGGGTGCGCCCACGGTGCTGGTCTACGGGCACTACGACGTGCAGCCCGCGGACCCGCTGGACCAGTGGGAGACACCGCCCTTCCAGCCCACGGTGCGCGGTGACAACCTCTACGCCCGCGGCGCCTCCGACGACAAGGGCCACGTGTTCGCCACGGTGAAGGCCCTGGCCTCGCTGCTGGCCACCGACGGGCTGCCGGTGAACGTGAAGGTGCTCGTGGAGGGCGAGGAAGAGAGCAGTGGGGCGGAGATCACGGCGTACGTGCCGCGGCACCGGCGGCGCCTACGGGCGGACTGCGCGCTGGTCATGGACTCCGGGTTCTTCCTGCCCGGGGTGCCCGCCATCACCGTCGGCCTGCGGGGGATCCTGTACACGGAAGTCGAGGTCCGCGGGCCCGCCAGCGACCTGCACTCCGGTACATTCGGCGGTGCCGCCCCCAACCCGTTCCACGAGGTGGTGCGCCTGCTGGCCTCGCTGCGGGACCGGCAGGGCCGGGTGCGGATCCCGGGCTTCTACCGGGCGGTGCGACCGCCCACGGAGTCGGAACTGGCTGCCTGGCGCACGCTTCCGCTGGACGAGGCCGCCTTCGCCCGGATGATCGGCGCCCGAGGGGTCGTGGGGGAGGAGGGGTACTCCCTGTTGGAGCGGCTTTGGGCTCGGCCGACCCTGGAGATCCACGGGATCGGCGGGGGCTTCACAGGGTCCGGTGCCAAGACGGTACTGCCCAGCCGCTGTGTGGCCAAGGTCAGCATGCGCCTGGTACCGGACCAGAACCCCGACCGCGTCTTCCGGGCGTTCGAGCGCTACCTGCTGCGCAACGCCCACCCGGCCTACGAGGTGACCGTGCGCAAGCTGCACACGGGCCGCCCGTGGGTCGTGTCCCCGGACGAGCCCGCGGTACAGGCTGCGGCCCGGGCCTGGAGCGAGACGTACGGCGCGCCGACGCGGTTCGTCCGGATGGGCGGCAGCGTGCCTGTGGTGGACCTG